>PXTG01000115.1 GCA_003023365.1 Bacteroidetes bacterium QH_7_62_13
TTCCTTCGTCACGCGGCCTTCGCGCCCGGAGCCTTCAAGGGCCTCCAGCTCACTCATGTAGAGGCCTTCCTCCTCGGCGATGGAGCGGACCAAGGGCGAGTAGAAGCGGCCGTCGTCCCCGCGGCGCTTGATGGTCTCCTCCGGTGGACGGTCGGGCGTCTCGGGACGCTGTACGGTGCCGTCGCCGGACGGGGACCCGGAGGGCAACTCTGCCTCCTCCGGTTCGGCTTCATCATCGGCTGCATCAGAGGGGTCGTCCGGTTCTTCAGACTTCTCGGGCTCGTCGGAGACCGGCGCTTCTGCAGCCCCGGCGGCCGTCTCGGAGGCCAGGGTTGCGACCACAGTGCCCACCTCGACGGTTTCGCCCTCCTCCACGAGTTGCTCCGTGAGCACGCCGGCGGCGGGGGAGGGCACCTCCGTATCGACCTTGTCGGTCCCAATTTCCAGCAGCGTTTCGTCGATGTCTACCTCGTCCCCAACCTCCTTGTACCAGGCGATGACCGTCCCCTCGGTGATGCTTTCGCCCATCTTGGGCATCACGACCTCGACCTCTTCGCCTTCCGCTTCGGGGGCCTCCTCGTCGGGAGAGGAATCTTCGACGGGAGGAGACGCAGCGTCCGCCTCGGTCGTCTCGGGGGATTCCGTCTTCGGTTCAGCCTCGGTCGCTTCTTCGGGCTCGGCTTCGGCGGGGGGGGAATCGCTCGGCTCCTGGACCTCTGCCTCTTCCGCTTCGGTCTCAACCTGGGCGATCACGGTGCCCACCTCGACGGTGTCTCCTTCCTCAACCAGCGTCTCCGTAAGTACGCCGGCGGTGGGGGAGGGAACCTCCGTGTCGACCTTGTCGGTCCCAATCTCCAGCAGGATCTCATCCTGCTCGACCTCGTCGCCGAGCTCCTTATGCCACTCGATGACCGTGCCTTCAGTGATACTTTCGCCCATCTTGGGCATTTCAACGTCAACCTGCGCCATAATACGATTCCGCTCAATCAGCGTCTGTGAAAAGTGCGTCGTCGAAAGCAAGACTATCGGGGCGGAAGCGCTCCCATCCGATGCTACCTTCGTGTTCAATGTACGGAACCTAGCCCGACAATGAAAGCAAATTTCCGGACTGTGTTCTGGTCTGTTCACATATCCTTCGTGAAGAGAGAAATGGCGGGAGAGAGGGCGATGGAAAGTCGGTTTGTCCGGGTGATTCAACCAAAGATTTAATATTTTTCAGTCAAACTCAGCGGTCTCTGTCGAGAAAATCAAAACGTCCGGCGACTCCTTCCGTTGGGGAAATCGATTCTGGCTGACAGCCGGCCTCTTTTCGCTTGTCTGCCGGAATCCTATGTTATCTCCTTGGATCTTCGCCCCGTGTAACCGTCGTCAGGCGGTTGATCGTATTCTTCTCGAAAAATAGGCAGTTATCGTGTCGGCGTTTTTGGTTGAGAATGCACCGGTTATTGCAGTAGCCGTTTCCCTGTTGTCCCTCGTGTTTTCGTTTTACCTGATCCGATACATCCTCCGGCAGGATCCGGGGAACGAGGAGGTACAGCAGTTATCCCGTTCGATTCAGGAGGGGGCACGAACGTTCATGGGACGTGAATTTCAGTACCTGGCCCTGTTTGGGGTCGTCGTTGCGGTTCTGCTCTTCCTCATGCCCAAGACGGGACTCCCTACGACGGTAGGCTTTGTCGTTGGGACTATCGCCTCCGGACTGGCGGGCTGGATCGGTATGTGGATTGCAACGAAGTCCAACGGGCGTACGGCCCACGCCGCCCAGCACAGCTTTTCGAAGGCCTTGAACATTGCGTACTCGGGCGGGGCCACGATGGGGTTTACGGTCGTCGGAATGGGGCTGCTTGGCCTTTCGCTCGTGTATCTGGGCTTCCCGGAGCACAGTCACGCCTGGTTGGGATACGCCTTCGGGTCGTCCGCTGTGGCGCTCTTTCTGCGTGTAGGGGGGGGGATCTATACGAAGTCGGCGGACGTTGGGGCCGATGTCGTTGGGAAAGTGGAGGCCGGCATCCCCGAAGATGACCCGCGCAACCCGGGCGTGATCGCCGACAACGTCGGCGACAATGTTGGGGACGTGGCAGGCATGGGGTCCGACCTATACGAGTCGTACGTCTCGGCCATCGCCGCAACGATGTTTCTCGGGAAGGAGATCGACTTTACGTCGACCTTCCCGAATCTTGGCTATGAGGAGCTTGGATTGAAGCTCGCCTTTCTACTAGGGGTTGCCGGCATCCTCGCATCGATCATCGGCTACTTCTTTGTCAGCGCCGAAGAGGGAGGGGATGTCTCGTACGAACAACAGGCGGCCAATGCTCGCTCGGCGCTCAACCGGGGGACGACTGTTGCCAACGTCCTTGCAGGAGGACTCATCATCGGGGTGATCGTCCTGGTGATTCCGGGAGGGGCGTCCGCGGCCGAGGTTATCTCCGACGCTCAGGCAGGCCTCGACGTGCGATGGGCCCTGTTTTTGGCCATGCTGACGGGTCTTGTGACGGGTGTCATCATCGGAAAAGCGACCGAGTACTACACCTCTGAGAATTCACCGGTGAAGTCCATTGCTTCGGCGGCGCAAACAGGGGCGGCGACGACCATCATTGAAGGGCTCGGAACGGGACTCCTCAGTACGGTGGTTCCGGCGCTCGCCGTAGGCGCGGCAACCATCTTTGCCTTCTATCTTGGCGGCCTTTTCGGCATTGCGCTCGCGTCGCTCGGCATGCTGGTCACGCTCGGGGTTGTGCTCTCGACGGACGCCTACGGTCCCATTACCGACAACGCGCAGGGCATATCGGAGATGGCGGGCCTGGGTACGGCTGTTCGCGAACGATGTGAGGCACTAGACTCGGTCGGGAACACCACCGCGGCCATTGGGAAGGGGTTTGCCATTGGCTCCGCCGCCCTCGCCGCCCTGGCGTGGTTGGCCACCTACTTCTCGGAGGCCGCTGCGCAGAACTTGCTTAGCCTTGAGGCCGGCGTGAACCTTATGAATCCGGCCGTCCTCGTCGGCATCCTGCTGGGGGCGATGATAACCTTCTACCTGGCCTCGATCGGCATTCACGCGATCAGTCGGGGCGCCGCCTCCGTCGTTACGGAGGTACGTCGCCAATTCGACGAGATTGAAGGGGTGCGTAGCGGGGACACCACGCCCGACTACACGACGTGTGTGGACATTGCGACGAGTGCAGCCCTTCGAGAAATGATGATTCCGGGGATCGTCGTACTGGTGGCGCCGGTCCTCGTCGGTGTTCTTCCTGGGCTGGGTGTTGAGGCGCTCGCCGGTCTGCTCACCGGTGTGCTCGTGACCGGCTTCCTGACGGCCATCTTCATGTCGAATGCCGGTGGGGCCTGGGACAACGCGAAGAAGTACATCGAGTCTGGAGTGCACGGCGGGAAAGGAGGAAAGGCGCACGCGGCTTCCGTCGTCGGCGACACCGTAGGCGATCCTCTGAAAGACACGGCCGGCCCGTCCCTGAACGTCCTGATCAAGCTTATGGGGAAGGTCGCCGTCATCTTCCTGCCCCTCTTCGCGTACCTGGTGGGCTAGCGACCGTCTCCCATTCTCGTGTTTCGCCTCCCGGTCCGGGTGTCTTCCGGATCGGGAGTTTTTCTTTGGGTGTCAGTTGTTCGTGGCCGGTGAACACGCAGGGAACGTTCCGCTCCGTCCCGGCACGAAGGGGCCCAGGCCCGAAGTGGGGCACGACGAGAGCGGTGCCGTGCGATTTACAGAGAGGCGTCAAGAGAAACTCGACGACGTTGACGTGAGAGAGGCCTCGTCTCTTCGGAGGACGGTTTGTGCGCGTCGGACATGGTCAGTTAAACTGATTCATGGCCGTCTCTACGTCTGCCCGAACTGTCGTTAGAACGCTCTCAACGGCATCCTCGACGGCGGAATGGATGTGTGGTTTTTGGTCGGGGGTGAAGGAGGAAAGGACGTACTCGGACTGTTCTCCGTCTGAGTAGTCGTCACCAATGCCGATCCGTAGACGCGGAAAGGCCGTCGTGCCCAACCGTTGGGCGACGTGTTCGAGTCCATTGTGACCGCCACTGCTTCCCTCGGAACGAAGCCGGATGGTCCCGACAGGAAGATGGAGGTCGTCGACGATGATCAGCAGATCGCTCGGAGAGAGGTTGTTGTACTCACAGAGAGGGGCGACGGCGTCTCCGCTTCGGTTCATGAAGGTGAGCGGCTTGGCGAGACCAACCTTCTGATTTTTGTACTGGGTCCAGGCCACCTGCGCATCGTGCTCGCGAGAGAAGGAGGAGACACGTAGACGGTCGACAATGGCATCAACGATGCGGTAGCCGACGTTGTGACGTGTCTGTTCGTACCGGGGTCCGGGATTGCCGAGACCGACGACGAGTCGAGTGTCGGAGGACATGGAAGGGAGGAAAGAGAAAAGTGATCGGGAGTGACACGAGTCCCGCTGGGGGAGCACGACGGACCCGTCGACGGAAATCCTGCCTCCTTCCGCGGGAAAACAGCCGAACGCGACCGAGGGGAGCATGCTCGCTGACAGCAACAAAAGAAGGGCGACCGGCACGGCCGCCCTCCGAAGCGTTCCAAATGTCGTACCCGTAGCGAAGGGTTACTCTTCGGTATATTCGTCTTCCGCCTCTTCTTCGCCCTCGGCGGCCTCTTCGTCTTCTTCCTCGGCTTCTTCGGCGGCGGCCTCGAGTTCGGCGAGCTCTTCGTCGGAGAGTTCCTCCTTTTCCTCCTCCGTGAGGTCGTCGAGCGTCACTTCTTCCTCTTCTTCCGCCTCGGTCGGTGTCGGTGCGGTTTCGATGTGCGGCGCGACAACCGTGACGAGCGTCTGAGCCGGAGGCATCTTGATTTCGTAATCGACATCCAGATCATAGACGTGGACCGCGTCGCCGATCGCCAGGTCCTCGATCGGAATCTCGATCTGCGCCGGGATGTTTTCGGGGAGGACCGAGATTTCGAGCTCCCGAACGACGACCTGCGTGTCTCCACCATTTTTCTGGCCGAGGGGGACCCCCTGAAAATGGATGGGAACCGTGAGTGTCACCTCGCGGCCATCGGCCAGGGCCTGGAAGTCGGCGTGCGTGGGCCGGCTGGTGATCGGATGCAGGTCGTAGTCCTTCAGGATGCAGTTGTAGGTCTCACCGTCCAGTTCGACCTCGGCGACGGGGGCCGATCGCCCATGAATGAGCTTGTTCAGGGCCGTGGTCGAGACCTGAAGCGGCGTCGACTCCACGGTGGCTCCGTAAAGGATGCACGGAACTCGGTCGTTGTCTCGGATCTCGCGCGCGGCTTTCGAGCCGGTTTCGCGCGTTTGAGCTTCGATGATAGTGGCGTCCATGACGGGCAAATCGGTCCAGTGAGAACGACGTACAGCGCGAGGAAGAACACCCCGTATGGGGACCTTCCATCATCCAGAAGATTTCGTAGGCGTAGGCCCGTGTCGAGGTTCCAGTATCGGGTCCCCTATTCAAGTAAAATGGACGGAGGGTCGCCGATCCGGTCCGAGCGTGAAAGCGGCCAGTGGAGGTGCTTCTTGCTGAGAGTGACGAGCCCGAACGGGTAGGGAGTGGGGGCGAAGGCGCTATCACGAGCCGAGCTTCCGGGAGGAAGAGGTAGCACGCCCGTATGAAGCGTGCCTCCCGTCCCGCGCCCATTTCGACCGTGGTTCTCGGGCAGTGTCACTACGGGGGGGTCAAGACCACAAGCAATCGACCGTCAACTCGCCAAGCCGAATGTCTAATCGGTGAAGAGGGTGGAGACTGATTGATCGGTGTAGATGTGGCGGATGGCTTTCGCAAAAAGGTCCGACACACTCACGACCTCGATGCAGTCCGAGGGGCGCTTGAGGGGAATGGTGTCGGTAACGATGAGCCGCTCGATGGGCGAGTCTTCGATGCGGTCGTAGGCGGGGCCGGAAAGCAGGCCGTGGGTGCAGGCGGCCATGATGCGGAGGGCACCGTGATCCTTGAGGGCCTTGGCCGCCCGGGTGAGCGTGCCCGCCGTGTCGACGATGTCGTCGATGATGATGACGTTTTTGTCCTCCACGTCCCCGATCACGTGCATCACACGGGCTTCGTTTTGGCTGGGCCGGCGCTTGTCGATAAGGGCGAGATCAACCTCCAGCCGCTGGGCGTAGGAGCGAGCCATCTTCAAGCCCCCAACATCCGGGGCCAGCACCACGAAGTCGTCCAGGTCGAACTGACGAACGTGGTCGGTAAGGACCGTTGAGCCGTAGAGGTGGTCGACGGGAACGTCGAAGAAGCCCTGGATCTGTGAGGCGTGGAGTTCCATGGTGAGGATGCGGTCCACGCCCGCCGAGGTTAACATGTTGGCCATCAGCTTCGCGGCGATTGAGACGCGGGGCTGATCCTTGCGTTCTTGCCGGGCGTACCCGAAGTATGGAATCACCGCGGTCACGCGAGCGGCGGAGGCGCGCTTCGCGGCGTCGATAAGGAGGAGCAACTCCATCCAGTTGTCGGCCTTCGGATGGGTACTCTGGATGACGAAGACATCCGATCCGCGAATGGACTCTTCGTAGTGGACGTAGATTTCCCCGTCGGCAAAGTCACGGATCGTGAGCTCACCGAGGGTGGTGCCGTACGATTCGGCAATCTTTTTGGCAAGGGCGGGGTTGGAGCGACCGCCGAAGATGGCGACGGGCCGGTCGTTGTTGGACGTTCGCATGAGCAGGGTGGGGACGGAAGACGGCCGTTCGGACGCGGCCCACTAAGAGGGGAGAGGGGCTGGCCCGGCGGCAAGAGGACGAGGAGAAACTGGCGTTGATTGCTGCCCGGGGTGGATTCGAACCACCACTAACGGCTCCAAAGGCCGCTGTCCTGCCATTAGACGACCGGGCAAAGAACGCTGACGAGCCAGTCTGACTCCCGACAACATACACCCTACAAAGATACTGCACTGGAATCAACGGAGGGACCCGCCTTCGGTTCGTGAAAAGATCCTGAGAATGGACCAGTACAGTCGGGGCGGTAGCGCGATTCGGGCCATCCTCCCAGTCTACGGCGTTCATCATCAACGACGGCTAGTTTTCGCGCCCGCGCTTCCGCTGCCACGGTCCGGTGTATAAATGCGCCGGCCATCATCGCGAAACTGGGCCCCTCTCCCGATAGATGGGGGTCATCCCTCCTGCTCAGTCGGCATGACGAGGAGCTCCTCCACGTCCACGTGTTCGGGGGCCGTGAGGGCGTACTGGATCGTGTCCGCAATGTCCTCGGGCTGCATCATCTGCATCTGGTCGTGCCCCTCCTCCAGCATAGTGAGGATGTCCTGGTCGGTGATGGTGTTGGGCAGCTCCGTCTCTACGGCTCCGGGCTCGATACTCGTGACCCGAATGTTGTGCGTCGGGGCCAACTCGTTGCGCATCCGCTCCGAAAGGGCACGGACGAAGAACTTGGTCCCGGAGTAAACGGCGCTTCCGGGGAAGGTGCGACGGCCCGCAACGGAGGAAATATTGATGACGTGGCCGCGTTCCTGTTCGAGCATCGTTGGAAGCACGGCCCCGATGGCGTGGAGGACCCCTTTCACGTTTACATCTACCATTTGCTCCCACTCGTCCTCGTGAAGGTTCTCCATGAGTGAGAGGGGCATGAGGCCGGCGTTGTTAACGAGCACGTCGATTTGGCCAAAGGCGTCGAGGGTGACGTCGGCCAAGGCTTGGACCTG
This sequence comes from Bacteroidetes bacterium QH_7_62_13, assembly GCA_003023365.1. Lineage (GTDB taxonomy): Bacteria > Bacteroidota > Rhodothermia > Rhodothermales > Salinibacteraceae > Salinibacter. Next base: position 7,661 of record PXTG01000115.1, read on the forward strand.
CTGGCGGTCGGTAACGTCAGTGGGGCAGACGATGGCCGAGCCGCCGTCCGCTTCGATGTCGTTTCGGAGCGACTGAAGACGGTCCTCCCGTCGGGCGGCGAGGGCGACGGAGGCCCCTTCCTGAGCAAGGCGGTGGGCAGTGGCCTCGCCAATCCCACTGGAGGCTCCGGTAATGATGGCGACGGTGTCGGTAAGGTCGGTCATCAGATCGAAGAACGGTTGGTTCACAGAGAACGTCGATTTCGAAAAACGGCGGCGTAGATTTTCAGGGAGAGAGATCGTCTTTCGACTTCCCCGGCCCTGAGGAAATCCTGACGCGTAGGGGCACGCACTGAGAGCTACTCTGCGCGCAGAACAGAGCGGCGGACGGTGGTTCGACGCTGTACGCTTTGATCGACGAGCCCTGCTACTTCGGCACCGCGTTGAGTGGCCGGGAAGACGCAGCGTCGCATTGACTGCACCGGTACTTCTCTCGGCGCCTCCCATTGTGCTCCCTCTCTTTGCAGGAATGAGGCGTACTCCCGTGACAGTTCCCGCAAAAAAAGAAGTGAGCGTAATTCATGGGGAGCGGCTCCGTCGGTGGTCCAAAGAGTCGTCGACGACTGTTGGCAAGAGCGAGGCGGAACCCTTCCCCAGTGCGTTGCCAGACGGGTGCGACTCGGGATTGGTGCTGTTGCTGCCGGTAAGTACCCACTGTCTGAACGCACTTTGGTGGGAAATGTGGCAACATTCTATCGGGAAAAGATGTGTTCCGGATGGTAATTACATGAAAGAAGTGATTCCACTGGATGATAATTATTTCGTAACGGTAACGTCACAGTATTGGAGGCAAGAATGTCGATGATATGAGCTACGAATGGGCCCCATGCTAGATAGTAAGGAGCCTAGTGGGTACTGCGAAAGAGTGCTGTTTGGGGAGCAAAAAGGGTGAGTGAAGCCCACGCGGAGGGAACGGCTCGCTTCCAGGGCCCGCAGCAGAGGGACGGTGAGTGGGGAGGCGAATCCTTCCGGGTTTGCCCCTGTAGAGAGTTGTCAAGTGGACGAAACCTTCCACGCGAAGGCGATCTCCACATTCGTTTGCCGATACCGCACAGTCGATTCTACACCTATGAGTAGCGACGAGATCGAGGAGCTGGGAGGCGGCCCGAGTCCGGAAGGACATCGGGGTGGGGCGCACGGCACCGGCGAATTTATGAGTGCGCGTGCAACTGTTCACCGGGAAGATGGGACGGTCCGAACCGTGCGGTTGGAGGTGTCCGCTCACAATTTCCATCGGGCCCCCGAAGCGGCGTTGGTAGGGGCGCTCCAAGAGTCGGGGGCCGAGCTGGAGGAGGCCGATGAAGTTGAGATCGATATCGGAGGCGAGACGCTGACGCTGAGGCAGACCGGATGGGAAATCCAGTAGCCCTCAACGAAGAATTGGGAGACGGTCCGGATTAGTGATGACGGGCACAGACCTAGGGGCCCTATTCTGTATCTGCGTACACCCGAATCTCTCGGTCGCCCGTTTCCACCTCAATGCTGGGATCCCGGAACGTGCCAAGCACATCTTCTAGCTCGGACATTGGGTGCGTCTTTCCGCGGGCGACGAGGCTCCAGAAGGATGCGTCTATGTGGCGCGGGTCGAGGGCGGTCCGTCCGGTGGTCACGTCAACCTGAAGTGCGAGGCGCAACTGACCGGTTTCGGCGTCGGTGTACGTCGTCGTAAACAGCGTTTCTTCGGTGCGAGTCGTTTCTACGACGAGATCGTCGGTTTCCTCCACCGTGAGGCTTT
>PXTG01000116.1:0-7959 GCA_003023365.1 Bacteroidetes bacterium QH_7_62_13
GGAGCGGGAGGCGATGGAGTCGTCGTGTCGGGCAGGGGCACGTCGTTGAGCACTTCTTCTAGCTCGCTGAACCGATCCCCGAACTGGCCGAAGTTGCCCGCCTGCAGGGCCTTCCGGGCCTCCTGAATGAGCTCTTTGGCCCGCTCCAACCCCTCAACCTGCTCGGGGGCGGCGGCCTGGGCGGCCCCGGCCGCCTCCTCCATCTGCGCGAGGGCCTGCTGGCGCGTCTGCATCACGTCTCCGCCCAGCACCGAGTTGAGCGACTGGCGCAGGGGGCGCTCCATGGCCACCTGTTGATCGGTGGCGGCAATGACCCGCTGAATCTCCGGAATTTCAATCTCGTCCGCAATAAGATAGATGGGCTCCACATAGAGGAAGGAATCCTCGATCGGCACCACGATGAGATTTCCGCGGATGACGCTCGACCCGCGCTGGTCCCAGAGAGAAATCTGCTGAGAAATCTCGGTGTCCTGATCAATTCGCGACTCAATTTGGTTGGGCCCGCGAATAAGCCGTTCCTTCGGCAACTCGTACACGATCACGTCCCCGTAATTCGGGGGATCGGACCGGGCCGCCATCCAACTGATCATGTTGTCGCGCCCATCCGGGGTCATCGGCATCATCAGCATAAACTCCAGCCCCGCCGCGTCCTGCCCCGGCAGATCCGTCAGGATGTAGTACGGCTCCATTTGCCGCTGGCGCCCCGCATATTGCTCCTGCGGCCGCGTCCATAGGTCCTCGTTGTTATAGAAGACCTGCGGCTGCGTCTGGTGGTAGCGCCGGTAGCGTTCCACCTGTATCTCGAAGAGATCCTGCGGATAGCGGATGTGGTTTCGAAGTCGCTCCGGCATCGCGTCGAGCGGCCGAAAAAGATCCGGAAAGATCCGCTGGTACGTTTGGATGATGGGATCCTCCGGCTCCGCCACATAGAGCGACACGTCACCGTCGTAGGCGTCCACGACAATTTTCACGGAGTTACGGATGTATCGCGTCCCCTCGTATCCACGCTGCTCCCGGACGGGCTCGGAGTAGGGAAACGACCCACTCGTTGTGTAGGCGTCCTGAATCCAGTACTGCTTGTCGCCCCCGTGTACAAGATACGGATCCCCATCAAATTCGAGGAAGGGCGCCACCTTCCGCACGCGCTCCCCGACTTGGTTCCAGAACTGAATCTGGCTGTCCTCCTGAATGTAATCGGTGAGCAGAATGTTGAAGTCCCCCATGTAGTACGAAAACAGGAGCTGCTTCCAGAAACTGCCCACCGAGACTCCTCCATCTCCATCGTAGCGCGTGTACACGTTCTCGCCAGATTTCGGGTAGTTGAGCTCCAGGGAGTCGCCTGGCACCCCCGCCGGTACAATGCGGTAGTTTGGTGTGCGCTCGCCGTAGTAAATTGCCGGTTCTTCGACCTCGAGGGCCTCGTGCTCGGCCTGCGGCGGAATGTCCTTCACGAGAAACTCCGGGCTTCCCTCCGTTCCCTCCCGGGCCACGAGGTTGGCCACGGAGCCGTAGCCGTGCGTGAACCGGACGTGGCGGTTGTCCCACGTGTCCTCGGGAAGCTGCTGCGTCAGCTCCCGGGGCGATACCATCACCTGGCGATACTCGCCGTCGAGCGTGTACCGATCCACATCCACGCTGTAAAATTCGTAGTAAAGCCGAATTTCCTGCAGTTGACGGTACGTATCGATCAGCAGGCGTGGGTCCCAGAGCCGGACGTTGTCGATGGTCGCCTCGTTGTCCTCAACGGCTTCCGGCGGAAGGTTGGGCTTGGCCGGATACGAGCGCTCCTTGAAGTCTTCAAGCCCGTACGCCTCGCGGGTCATGTCGATGTTGTGCTTCAGGTACGGCTCCTCCATCTGAAGCTCACTGGGCAACACCGTGACCTGGGTGACCAGGGTCGGCGCGGCGACGAGTCCCCCCACAAGTACGACGACATATCCGAGCACCCCGTACCCGAGCAGACGCAGGTTCTTCCGATACAGGTTGTACCCCACGAGCCCGGCCAGGACAAGCGTGGCGACGATCATGATCCACAGTGCCGGCAGTACGACGTTGATGTCCGTGTACCCGGCCCCGAAGACCGCACCCCCTCCTCCCTCCTGCAGCATGTCGTAGCGGTCAAGGTAGAAGCCCCACGCCCACCCGACCAGCAGGAAGATGAGGTTTACGCCGAGGTGGCGCAGCGCGGCCGGCTGCACGCGGAACGACCCATCCTGAATACCGATCTCGCCCGCGATCACGTACCCGGTCCCCACGGCCAGCAGCCCGAGGAACACCAAGCCCACGACGGCACTCTGTATCGCCTGAATGAAGGGAAGCTCAAGCATGTAGAAGGCCAGATCAATCTCGTAGATGGGATCGGCTTGGCCGTAGGATCCTGCGTACCAGTACCGCAACAGTCCGTCCCACTGTCCGGAAAACCCGGCGGCGAAAAGAAGACTCAGCAGTCCCGCAATCACGTACGCCACACGCTTGAGGCGGTCCCGTGTGAGGGGCTTGCCGCCCAGCTCCGGGGCCTCTCCCTCCTGTGCCCAACGCGAGGCCCAGAGGGGAGGAATGCGGCGAAGGAGCACCCGGAAATTGAACCCGAAGTAGCCCGCCGCAACGACGAATACGAGCAGAAAGAGCAGGATCTGCGTTACCCGTCGCGTCCAGAATACCCCTTCGTAGCCGAGTTCCCCCAACCAGAAGTATTCAACGACGAGCTCTGGAGCAAACAGTAAGGTCGTGAGAATGACACCCAGAATGCCCAGAAGGACCTGAGCTGTTCGCGATTGCGGCATGATCGACACGGAGAGTATGTAAGCAAGCAGTCGGAAGGGTGTGCAACGTAAACGGCGGCCGACGGGGGGGCCGCTACCACTACGCAGTTGCCACCAGTATGCGACGTATCAAATGCAGGGGGATGAGACAGGGTTCACATCTTGGACGAATTCTCCAGCATAAGTTCGAAACGAAGACGTGACTGGGAGCATCGGGATCCGTTCTGGGCCATCACTGATTATCCATCGCGGTGAGGTCGTCGGGAAGCATCCCGTACAGAAATGCATCGTCGACCCGTCCGCGAACGCGAAGGCGACGACGAAGCAGACCCTCCCGTTGCGCCCCGGCTTTCTCTGCGACGCGCTGGCTGGCCTCGTGGTGGACAGAGAGGAGACACTCAAGCCGACGAAGGCCACCCTCCTCGAAGCCGGTGCGGGCCACGAGCCGAACGGCCGTCGTCGCCACCTCTCGACCAGTCGCGCAGGATTGGACCCAGTAGCCCATGTTTCCGACCTCGCCGGAACGACGAACGATGCGGGGGGCCGTCGTGGGGTCCACGGTCATTTGGCGTCAGGGTGCTTATCAAAAACGGCCCGCCCGGCGCAGATACATTCATTTTCCGTCGCCCCCATCGGCGGGCGTCCTACGCATCCTCGTCTACGTCCAGGTCCTCGATGGGATGCCACTCCGGCTCCGGCTCCACGGTGATGGCGGGCTCGGGACCGGCGTCGTCCCAGCCCTGCTCTTCCACCGTCATGAGCGGCTCGACGGTCATGTCCCGATCGACCACAATCTGGCATGAGAGCCGCATGTTGCCGAGTTGATCGATGTCCCCGAGCTTGCCGTGCTCGGCTTCGGTCATCACATTGGGCTCTCCCTCCTCAAACCTGACGCGGCAGGTCGTGCAGCTAGACTGTCCCCCACAGCGATGGCCAATGTCGATCCCGGCTCAAAGGTACCGACGCCTTCAATTGTGAGTTCGTGCATGGATATACGCGTTGGATGGGATGAGTATCGTACAGATTATGGGTTCACCGCTTCTCAAATAGGCCATTTGGATGCCCCCCGTCAAGCTTCGGGGAGAATTTGTTAACGAATCCTTGCGAGGAGCTCGTGTCAACCTGCCCGCTCCTTCCCATTTCCCGCGCACGCCTATTGCCCTTTCGATCCATGAAATAAACCCGTAACAAGCGGGCATTCTCTTGCTCATTCCGATTGCCGCCTCGCATATTACTTGTGCTTTGAGTACATCCACTATGTCTCTGGGTGCTTGCCCCACTACATCTGATGTCTTCTCCCGTCGTCCTCGTCGACAAGAACAATAAGGCCGTAGGGACGGCCGAAAAGCTCCGTACCCACGCCGAGGGCTGGCGCCACCGGGCACTGTCAGCGTGAGCGCATTGAGATGATCGGTGGGACCTTTGAGGTTGACGCCGCACCGGGCGAGGGCACGCGGATCGCGATTGAGGTTCCGTGGGAGGAGAATGGCGGGGAGGCCCTCTCCCAGACGTAGAGGGCGCTTGCAAGAACGGCGGTTCCGCCGGCACGGGATGGGCCGAAGCCGCGCCGATCGAGGGCGGATCCCGTATTTGGAATTCAACGTCGTCTCGGCCGTCCCTGCCGGTGAGGAGCACTCGGGTGATTCCTGCGTTGGGAAAAAGCAATTGACGATAATGACCTTCTCTTTCACTCGTGCCTGATTCTCGAAAGCAACTCCGGCAGTACGTCGGTCTTGCCGTCGTCATTGTCTCGTTTTTTGGGGGGATTATTGGCTGGGGGTGGGCGGCTCTCTCCGTCGATTCGGCGCCCTCGTCCCCCGACACCACGGAAACCCGGGTTGAGTCTTCGCTGGAGGGGACTACGGAGGGGACGGCCCCGGCGTCCCCGTAACGAGCGGATCTGTCCGACGACTGTAGCCGATGCACACCCTTTCGTTCACGAGCGTACGCCGGATGCCCCCATCACGTCGTCTCGTTGCCGTTTTCGTGCTGATCTCGGGAGTCTGGGGCTGTGGGGGCCCGGCCTCTGGCCAGGCGGGAGCCCGGGCCACGACGACCGCCGTCCGCGACTCAATCGACCACCGTCCGTTTGACCGGGTTCTTCGTCGATTCGTAGACCGGAATGGACGTGTGGACTACGACGGATTACGGGCCGCAGCCGACACGACGCTCGTTCCGTACCTCCGCCGTCTCGCGACGACGGATGTGTCAGCACTCGGTCGGGAGGCGCGCCTGGCCTTCTGGATCAATGCCTACAACGCCCTTACGCTCAAGCTCATCATCGACCATTACCCGGTCCCGAACATCTGGGCCGTCACTCCGGGACCGGCGGAGCCGAAAGAGAACAGTCCGTTCAAACTGACCGTGGGAACGGTGGCCGACACGGCCCGGACGCTCGATGAGATTGAGCACGAGATTATCCGTGAACGGTTCGAGGAACCGCGCATTCACTTCGCTCTGGTTTGTGCGGCCCGGAGCTGTCCGCCCCTGCGGCGCGAGGCCTACACTGGGGCCCGGCTCGATCGGCAGCTCGACGAGCAGGCCCGTTCATTTTTCCACGATGAGAGCAAGAACCGCATTCCGGCGGGCGACGAACGGGTGTCCCTGTCCCGCATCCTCAAGTGGTACGGCGACGACTTCGGGCCCACGACCGACGCGCTCCAGCGCACGATTGCCCCGTACTTCGAGGGACGGGTGCGCCGGCGGCTTGCGTCGGCGGACTACGAGGTGACGTATCTCCCGTACGATTGGTCGCTCAACGACCAGGCCGGAGGACGGTCGGCTCCCTCCAACGAGTAGGAACGGTCGGGCTCCGCTGTCGCGTTGCCGGACAGGGACGCCCGACCAACATTCTCCTGTGAAGACGGAGTGTCCGATCGGCCCGCTCGAACATTTGCCGAGGGCCTCGGGTACCTTGAGGCGGACGAGCATTTCGTCCCTGTTTCGCCACTTGCCTCACCCAGCACTCTGCCCCGCGCATGTCGTACGAGATGTACGAGCCGGTCATCGGCCTGGAAGTCCACGTCCAGTTGCAGACCGACTCGAAGATTTTCAGCCCCGACGTCCCGACCTTCGGCGCCACGCCCAACTCTCACGTTGATCCGGTGAGCCTGGGGCATCCCGGCACGCTCCCCGTGTTGAACGAGACGGTCGTCGAGTATGCGCTGCGGTTGGGGCTGGCAACCAACTGCTCCATCGCCCCCCGGTCGGTCTTTGCCCGCAAGCACTACTTCTATCCCGATCTCCCCAAGGGATATCAGATTTCCCAGTACGATACGCCCATCTGTTACGACGGCTACGTGGAGGTATTTCCGGAAGAAGACGCCGGGGACGAGCAGGAGCCGGCCGGCTCGGCCTCGAAGCGCGTCGGCCTGACGCGGATCCACATGGAAGAAGATGCGGGCAAGTCGATCCATCAAGAACACGGCCCCACGCGCCTGGACTTCAACCGGTGCGGCGTGCCACTCCTGGAGATGGTGACGGAGCCCGACCTGCGAACGCCGCACGAGGCCCATCTTTTTCTGAGACGACTGCGCCAGCTGGTGCGCTACCTCGACATCAGCGACGGCAACATGGAGGAGGGCTCGCTCCGCTGCGACGCCAACGTGAGCGTGCGTCCCCGGGGCCGCGAACAGTTCGGCACGCGGACCGAACTGAAGAACATGAATTCGATGAGCCACGTCGAGCAGGCCCTCGATTACGAGATTACCCGGCAGATTGCGGTGTTGGAGACGGGCGAGTCGGTGGAGCAGCAGACCCTGTTGTGGGACCCGAATGCCGGAACGACCCGCCCAATGCGGTCGAAGGAAGAGGCCCACGACTACCGCTACATGCCGGACCCGGATCTGGTGGAGGTTGAGGTGGACGACGAGATGATCGAGGACGTGCGGGCCGATCTTCCGGAGCTTCCTCGCGCTCGCCGCCAGCGGTTCATCGACGACGTGGGCCTGCCGCCGTACGACGCGCGTGTGCTGACGGAGGACCGCGCGGTGGCCGACTACTTCGAAACGGCGCTCGACCAGCTCTACAAGCGTACAAAGGGGGGGGACACCGACGCCCAGGCGAAGCTCGTGTCGAATCTCGTGATGACCGAGGTGATGCGCGTCCTCAACGAACGAACGATTCCCATCGACGAGCTGCCGGTGGGCCCCGAACGGCTCGCGCAACTGGCCTTCCTCCGCGTGCAGGAGAAGGTCAGTTCCAACGGGGCGCAGGACGTGTTCGAGATCATGCTGGACGAGACCGACAAGAGTGCCGGCAAGATTGCCGACGAACGCGACCTGATTCAGGTGACCGATCCCGACGCGGTGGCCCCGGTCGTGGACGCGGTGATCGACGACCATCCCGATCAGGTCAAAACCTATCTGGACGGGAAGGAGGGGCTCCTGGGCTTCTTCATTGGTCAGGTGATGGAGCGCTTCGACGGCTCTCCGGATCCGGAGCTCGTCCGGGAGATGCTCCGCGAGAAGTTGGAGGCGCGTGGTGACGCCGTCGAGGAATCGGAGTAACGCCCCCGTATGATGCTTTGTCGATGTGGACGCGTGGCGGAGAGTTGGCTTCGTTCCCGCTGGGCTGTGCTCAGTGTTTTCGGGCTGGTGCTTGCTCTGGGATGCGAATTACCCAGAGATGCGCACCGTGCGCACCTTTCGGGTCAAATCACCGCCCGGTCGGACGTCGCGGGGTCGGAGGACAACAGCGGCTTTCGGGTGCTTGTGCTGGACGCCGAGGGACGGTCCCTCGACACGCTTGCCCGGGCACGGACCAATAGAGACGGCCGGTTTGGCACGTCCGTCCCCGCTCCCGAGCGAGGCATTTACACGCTCACGGTGTGGGGGCGGCGCGGCAGCGAGCAACTTGGCAGTACCGACTACGTCGTCGCCGATGGCGATTCGGCGACCGTGAACCTGACGCTTCCTCCGCAGCGCGGGCGCCTGCGAGTGCGGTCGCAAGAAAACGCCGCGTTGAGCGCGTATCAGAACACCCTCGCCCAGCATCGTACCTCGCTTGTCCGGGCGCTACGGTCCGGAGGAACCGACGCGAAACCCACGGGCCGTCGGATCCGCCGAACCAGTAGCATACTGTGGCGGTTGCGGGACACATTTCCGGGAACGTACGCGAGCCAGCTGGCAGCGACTGCGTCCCTTTCCCTGCTAGCCGGCAGGAACGACTCGCTCGTCGTGGAGCGGCTCCAATCCAT
>PXTG01000116.1:8184-27543 GCA_003023365.1 Bacteroidetes bacterium QH_7_62_13
GGACGTCCGGTCGTGCTCGAATACTTTGCCCCCGGCAACGACCTCTTCCGCCGCCAGCTCGGTACGCGCAAGGCCCTCCACGAAGCGACCCGCCCCGACTCCGCATCCTTCGTCTCGGTGTCGGTCCAGCCCGACACACTCCTGAATCGAGTCCTGTTTGAAGAGGGGGCCGTGCCGGGTCGTAAGATCATTGCCGCGGAGGGGACGGAGGATCCCATTGCCGAGGCCTACAACGTGACACGCGTTCCGACGCGGTTCCTCATCGGGGCCGACGGCCGCCTGGTGGAACGGTACGAAGGAACGGCCTTCCTGGCCCTACAGGAAGATCTTGCTGCGCTCGTGGACGGCACTCTGCCGAAAGACGGAATATAAGCCGTTCTCAGAAATCCTTCACAGAGAACCTTCTGTATCCGTTTGAAAGGGGCCGCGCTTTACTCGTACCTTTCTATGCTCGCTGGGTCACGTACCGGCGAGGGACGGCCCGAAGCGTCGATCATCTTTGCAGAAATTACCCCCCACACTCGTGCCTACACTTACCGGGACCCTCTCTTACATAAAAAACTTCATCCAGGATCGGGACGTGGCAGCCATTACGCCCTCCTCTTCCTTTCTCGTTGAGCGCGTCTGCAAGTGGATTGATTTCAGTGAGTCGGCGACCATTGTCGAGTATGGGCCGGGGAACGGGGTGTTTGGTGAGTACATCCTGGATCACATGACGGACGATTCCACGCTAATCCTGATCGAGGGCAATGGGGACTTTGTGGACGACCTTGAGGAGAAGACGGCGGACGATCCACGGGTTGTTGTCGTTGAGGGGCTGGCCCAGAACGTCAAAGATATTCTTGCGGAGCAGGGGATCGACGAGGTCGGCTACATTCTGTCCGGGATCCCCTTTTCGTTCCTCGACGACGAGGAACAGGAGGCGCTTCTGGAACGCACGCACGACGTGCTCGCCGACGACGGGAAGTTTCTCGTGTACCAGAACTACAACCATCTTGAAGAGCCGCTCCGTCAACACTTTTCCGAAGTCACGAAGGAACGGGAGTTTCGAAATATTCCCCCGACGATGCGGGCCTATGAAGCGTGTAAGTAGTGCCGCCGCTGGCCTAGGCCCCCAGGCACAATTCATTCTTTTGTTCAGCCACCCCAAGACCGCCCATGCTTATTGCCGGTAACTGGAAGATGAATACCGATCTTTCAGACGGGCGTACGCTCGCCGAAAACATCGCTTCCGGAATTGCCGAGGCGGGATCGCGGTTCGATTCGGTGGAGTTCGCCGTCTGTCCCCCGTTCGTACACCTTCAGGCCGTCGGGACGGCGCTGTCGGACGCGCCCGTTTCTCTCGGGGCACAAGACGTGCACCGCGAGGACGAAGGGGCGTACACCAGCGACGTCTCCGCGCCAATGCTCACGTCCGTAGGGTGCACCTACGTGATTGTCGGACACTCCGAGCGACGGCAATACTACGATGAGACCGACGGCGAGGTCAATCAGAAAGCCAGGCAGGCGCGCGAGCATGGCCTCGTGCCCATTGTTTGCGTAGGAGAGACCTTGGATCAGCGCAAGGGGGGCGATGCCGAGGCTGTAGTCACGGCCCAGCTCGATGGGGCCCTCGACGGGGTGGCGGTGAATACAGCCGACGACCTGGTGGTCGCCTATGAACCAGTGTGGGCCATCGGGACGGGCGAGTCCGCGTCCCCGACTCAGGCCCAAGACATGCACGCCGTGATCCGGACGCACCTGAGAGACCGATACGGGTCGGAGGGGGCAGACGACATTCCGTTGCTGTACGGGGGCAGCATGAAACCGCATAACGCCGCCGATTTGCTCTCCAAGCCGGATGTGGACGGCGGGCTTATCGGGAGTGCGAGTCTGGAGGCCGAGTCCTTTTTGGGGATTGCTGAGCGTGCGGCGACGGTGCTTGGGTGAGCCGTAGAGTAAGGCTGCGGTGCTCGGCTTTTCCCGGTCCGTTCTTCGGCGGGGAGGACGGGACGGTCGTCCGGGTTGTCGGGCTCCGGTTTCGTTAGACGTTGTGGGGCGTGGCCGCTACGTTATGGATGAACGACAGGCGGCACACGCGCCGCCCGACCGGCCAGCAATCCTCATTTCCGCGTGGACAGTTTCTGGGGCAACATTTTTCGTGAGACGGACGAAGAATCCGTCTACAGCCTACTCCGTGACATTCCCCTCTTCGACGAGTTGTCCAGCGGAGAGCTTTCGTCCGTCAAGTCCATTCTTCACCGTCGGGAGTACGATCCAGAGGAAGTGCTCTTCCATCAGGGCAATCCTGGGGTGGGCATGTACATTATTCAGGAGGGAACGATTGAAATCGTGTACGAGCCCACCGACGACACCCTGGCCGAACTGTCCGACGGGGACTTCTTCGGGGAACTCGCCCTCCTCAACGAAACACCTCGCTCGGCGACCGCCGTCGCGCGCACCGAGTCGGTCCTGTATGGGCTGTTCCGCCCCGATCTTCTGGGACTCGTGCGGCGAGATCCGTCTCTGGGAGTCGAGATTCTTCTTCGGATGTCTCAGGTGATCAGTGAGCGCCTCATTCAGACCAACGAGCAGGTCCAGCAGCTCCGCGAGCAGCTGAGCCACTTGAAGGAAGCGGCACGCGGGACCTAGCGGCCGATTTTCCCTGTATCCGGATCGACTCGTTTTCCGATCATGCCGAACGCCGACGACGTGTCCATCGGGACCCTGGTGCAGAACTTTCTGCGCCGGATACAAGGGGTCCTCGTTCTTGTGGGGATTGGGGCGGTCGTATATTTTTTACAGGGAATCGCGCAGCTCTTGCTCGTAGCGGCGCTCCTGGCCTATCTCCTCAACCCCCTCGTCAGTCGGCTTGAGGTGCGCACTAGTCGCACGACATCGACGCTCATTGTATTCGGGCTTTTGGTCGGGGTAACGATTGGCCTGGGAACCCTGCTTGGTCCCGTGGTGCAGCAACAGGTCCAAGATGTGCAGGCAAGCGTCGACGCCCAGCGTGTGACCGCAGTCATTGAGCGCCTCGATCGTCGGTTGAGTGAGCTGTCGGCCCAATTCGGGGGCGGGCCCTTGAATTTAAAGGAGCAGTTGAGTCAGGAGGCAAGGGAATGGACCAACGGGTTGGTGGATATGGCTCCCGGTCTTCTTGGGTTGGTGACGAACGTGGTCCTGGTTCCCTTCCTGGCGGTCTTTTTGCTTCGGGATGGTCCCCAAATCAAGCGAGGGCTCATCCGGTTTGTCCCGAACCGGTACTTTGAGTTTAGCCTGGAGGCACTGCATAAAATTGACATTCAGTTGGGAAATTATTTTCGGGGGTTGGTCCTCGAAATAGCGATCGTCAGTGTGCTGTCCATCGCTGGGTTGTGGATGCTCAAGGTCCCGGCCTTCGTGCTGGTGGGACTGCTTGCCGGCATCACGACGGTGATTCCGTACGCCGGTTCACTGATTGGGGGGAGTGTCGGGGTTTTGATCAAGCTTGCAAGCACGGGGTCTCTCGCCGCAGCTGCTCCCGTGCTTCTCTTGTTCCTTACCATCCAGATCGCGGATGAGGCCTTTATTCAGCCACTGGTTTTCGCCCAGGCCGTGGATCTTCATCCCCTGGAAGTATTGCTCGCCGTTTGGATTGCGGCACAGTTTTTTGGGGTGGTAGGAATGGTGCTCGCCATCCCCGTGACCAGTGCAGGGAAGGTGGTGGTGTCGGAGGGCGCTGCGCTGATTCAACAGTATCAATTCAGTTGAATATGCGGCTTCGCGGATTGCCTTGAGACCAGTGGCGATCAGCCAGGACGGATCCACGGGAGGCTCAAATTTCGTTCAAACATTCGAAACGTCGTCTGCATTTCTTGACTTGCGGACTGGGATTTTGGAAATTCGTTCATTCCGAGAAGCTGTCGGTCTTTTCTATTCTCCCGTACGGATTCCCCGCCTGGTCATGTCTGAATCTTTTGGCTTGAAAGCTACCTCACGCGTCGATGAAACGGACCGCTTTCCGTTTGTCAAAGCACTGGCGCTCATTGCCGTTGCCGACGACTCCGTCGATCTCGACGAAAAGCGATTGGTGCAGCAGTACGCCGATGCCTGGAGCCTCAATCCCGACGCCCGAGCGGAGATTCAGGATATTCTCCGCACACAATCCTCGTTGAGCCTTCGGGACCTCGTCGCTGAGTTTTCGGAATCGGGGACTCGGTTTCTCCTGATTCAAGAGCTGATGCGCCTCGCCCACGCCGACGGGACCTATGGGGAAGCCGAGCGAAAACGGATTGCGAAAATTGCCCACCGCATGGGCATGTCCGAGGACCAGTTTCGTGAGGTTGAGAAATGGGTCGGTCGGGAACAGGCCTGGGATGGATCCGGCGAGGAAGGGGACGCCCCCGGGGCGGACGATCTGCGGGAAGTACTGGATCGAGAAGATGACCCTGCGGATTCTGAGCACGACCTCTCGGACATCGAGACCGGCGATTCCGACTTGTCGGAGATTGATACGAATCTGTCGGAGATTGACGCGTCTGAATTTGAGGACGAGGCCCCGGAAGACGAGGAGAGCACTGGGGAATCGGGGACGAATTGATTCCACTCGGCCCGTCCCCCCGTGCGTTTAATCCGTCGCCGTTTGGAACGGAACGGCCGAAATACGGATCAGTGGACAAGAGGGAGTAAAGGCTCTCCTAGGCCATCAGATGTTGATTCCGACCGGGTTGCAGCGGAGCCCCCACGCGTCCGTTAACCCGTTCTCTCCTTCACGATCGGTCCCCGTTTGACGGCTCTCCATTCTTTACGCCGACCGTACTTCACCCGATGTCTCGCACCACCGATCTTGCCATCTGCTTCGCCGATATCTGCGACAGCACGGCGCTTTTCGAGGAGCACGGGGACGACACGGCTCGCGATATTGTGGGGGCTGTCCTCGATCTGATCTCCGACGTGATTCGGGAGTACAACGGGACGGTCGTGAAGACCATTGGGGACGAGGTGATGGGGACCTTCCCTGAGCTCATCGCCGCCACGAGTGCTGTGACGCAGTTTCCGGAGGCGGTGAAGCGGGACGAAAAGCTCGCTACACTCGGTATTGAGATCCGTGTGGGGATGTGCTACGGGTCGGTGGTCCAGGAAGAGGATGGCGACGTATACGGGGACGCCGTGAACACGGCCTCCCGGCTCGTGGACTGGGCAAAGGCCGAGCAGGTCGTCACGACCGCGGCGACGCTGGACCCACTCCCGGATTTTTTTGAGAGTCGCACCCGCAATCTTGGCCCGACGACCCTTCGTGGGAAAGAGGAGCCCGTTGAAATCATCGAGCTACTCGGCGAACAGAGCGGGTCAAACCTCACGGTCGTGGAGGGCGATGGTCCCGAGCCGACGCCGGAAGAAACGCGACGTATTCTTTCCCTCCACTACGACGACGAAGAAACGATTGTCGAGGAGGGACCGCTAATGATTGGTCGGGGCACGAAGAGCGACCTTCAGGTTTCAGACTCGCGCGTGTCTCGCATGCACGCTGTGGTTCGGCGGCAGCGGGATGCGTTCGTGCTTACGGACAGCAGCACCAATGGGACCTACGTCCAGATAGGAGAAGAAGAGGTTATGTTTCTGCACCGGGAGCAGCTACGTCTGCACGGCAGCGGGCATCTCAGCCTCGGGCGGCACATTGAGGCCGACGACGCAAGGCTCCTCCGGTTTGAGTGCAGGACTCGAACCTAAAGCGAGCCCGGATCGGAAAAAAGCTGGCGAGACCCACGCAAGCAGGGCTCGATTCGGAATCGTCGCGAACCGGGCCGGAATGGACGGGGGGCTCGGTCCGATGGTTAGCTCTCCGAGTCGGAGGCGTTTCCGTTCTCCTGACCATCCGACTTTTCAATTGGGCCGTGCTCGTCGTAGTCGTTCACGTGAAATCCCTCGCCCTTGAAAATGACGCCCGCATTGCCCGTGATGATGCGTTCCACGTCCTGGCCGGTTTCGGGGCACTCTTCAAGCGGATCTTCAGTGATGCGCTGACGCACCTCGAAGGTGCTACCGTCTTCCCGGCGGTAGGTGTAGGTCGGCATAGGGCGATCTGAGTTGGTAATCGGTTTTGGTCTGCTGAACACCCAGATAGAACGATCCCGGAGCACCAGAGTGTTCCGGAGCGTGCACATATGCGGCTCGCTTCTAAGGGATTTTTGTTGATTCCGCTTTCCGGTCGGGATCGACATCTTTCGACCGTTCTGTGGTTGGCGCTAGACGTACGAGACGCGGAAGACTTGGTGAGCGATTCGGGAGCGAACCGTTTCGTTCTTCCAGCACGGAGATCGATGTGACTCGGATCGTCTCGGGGAGAGACGAAAATCCGTCCGCCACGCCCAGATTATCCGTGTGGGATTGGGTCGTTCGCGAAATACACCGACTGTGAAAACAATGCCCCCGGGTACGGTCAGGGGGCCGCGTCTTTGAATAGTGGCGCCCCACGTTCCGTGTACTTTGCCCGGAGATAAAGGGTGAGCGATTTTTTCTGAGGACGTCGAGGAGACGTCGAGGAGCCGGTGTGCACGAAAGAGATGGTCTTACGCACGACAGTTCACAGCAGTCTCGTATGGCGGCTTCGATATCGAAAGGCTCCGTCAAATGGTGGGCCGTTCTGGCGTTCGACCCACTCCCGATTGGTGGGATTGCGGTAGCCCTGTTGCTCGGGACGAACGCTCTCCTACACGTTTCCGTGTCACTCCCCCTTCTCGTCTCGGGATTCTGTGGCGTCTCCCTCATCTATCTGGCGGACCGAGCCGCTGTGCCCTCCCCCGAGGATGCGACCAATCACCCGGAACGGCGCCGCTGGGTCCGTTCCCATCGCGGGTGGTTGGTGGTTGAGGCGGGGCTTCTGATGGTGGCGGGAGGGAGGGGGCTCGTGGTTCTTCGGCCGGAGACCCTTCTCGCGGCGACTGGCCTGGTCGGCCTGGCCGGGCTTCACCTGCTACCATTGGGGGACATGGGGCGCCCCCTGAAGTCCCTTCGGATTGCGAAGCCGATCGTCGTGGCGGGAACCTGGGCGGTGGGGGCGACGCTTCTTCCGGTCCTGGAGGCGGGGCAGCCCCTCACGCCAGCTACGTGGGCGCTGATGGGATACCGCCTGGTATTTATTCTTCCCAACGTCATCCTGGCGGACTGGGCGGACCGACGAGGCGATCGGGACGTTGGGATCTCGTCGTGGGCCGGTGCTCTCACCGGACGGCGTGTGCGGTGGGGCGCAACGGGGCTCCTCTGCCTCGCGATCGGGGGGGCGATTGCTGTCTCCACGATGGTCCAGAGGCCACTGCTCCTGTGGGTCGATGCCGGAGGGGCGGTTCTTCTTTTGGCGGCGGTCTGGACGCTCGCGCCCGACCACCCCAGGGATCGATTGGTGCTGGATGTATTGGTCGCGTGGCCCTTCGTCACGGCCCTCGTGGCCTGGGGAATCGGGGTGTTCGAGTGAGAACGGGAACCTGAGCCTCCAACCGTGTATCACGTGGACGGTGCTGGGCCTCCCCCTCGCCCGGCCGCGTCGTTCTGTTTCCCCAATCTTGCGTCACGTATGCCCGACCCGGAGACCCCGTTGCCCGACCGTCCCATTGAAGACTTTACCCGCATTGAGAACCTCCCCGATCACGTGGACGACACCGTCACCCTGAAGGGGTGGCTCCACAACAAACGGGGCTCCGGCGGCATCAAATTTTTGATTCTCCGAGATGGCTCCGGCTTCGTCCAGTGCGTCGTCGCTCAGGACGAGGTCGATGCGGACAGTTGGGCGGTGGCCGACGACGTCCGACAGGAGGGCGCCCTCGAAGTGGTCGGCTCCGTGAGTGAAGACGACCGGGCACCCGGCGGATACGAGATTCAGGTCGAATCCGTGTCCCAGATCGGGGAGTCGGGCGACTACCCGGTGACCCCCAAGGAGCACGGCATCGACTTCCTGATGAACCACCGGCACCTCTGGCTCCGCAGCGAGAGTCAGTGGGCCGTCATGCGGATCCGGAACCGCACGATCCGCGCGATCCACGAGTTTTTCCAGGATCGCGGCTTCCTGCAGACCGATGCGCCCATCCTGACGGGCAACGCGGTTGAGGGGACGTCGACACTTTTCGAACTCGATTACTTCGACGACGAGACGGCCTACCTCACCCAGAGTGGACAGCTCCACGGGGAGGCGATGGCCACGGCGTACGGGAAGATCTACACCTTCGGTCCCACGTTCCGCGCCGAAAAGTCCGATACCCGCCGCCATCTCACGGAGTTCTGGATGATCGAACCGGAAATGGCGTTCTACGACCTGGAGATGAACATGCAACTGGCCGAGGACTTCGTGAGCCATGTCGTCCAGACCGTCCTGGCGGACTGCGAGGAAGAGCTGGAGGCCCTGGGCCGGGATACGAGCGCCCTCGAACGGGTCGAGGCCCCCTTCCCCCGAATTAGCTACGACCAGGCCGTCGACATCCTCCGAAGTGAGGAGACCGCCGAGATGATCGACGAGCGCATGGAGGCGCTGCGCGAGGAAAAGGCCGAGCTCCAGGAAGAGAAGGAAGAGAATCAGGAGCGCCGTGGACAGGCGAAGAAGCACGTGAAGCGCAAGATTGACGCCCGGGAGATCGAGATCAACAAGCGCATCGATGAGATTGAGGAGTCCTTGCGCAATCTACCGGATTGGAAGGAATCGGCGCAGACGTTCGAATGGGGGTCCGACTTCGGCGGGAGCGATGAAACGATCCTCACCTGGCACTTCGACCGGCCGGTGATGGTCCACCGCTTCCCGGCGAAGATCAAGGCCTTTTACATGAAGCGTGACCCCGAAGACGATCGGCTGGCGATGGGGGTAGACGTGCTGGCCCCGGAGGGCTACGGTGAAATCATCGGCGGCGGCGAGCGGGCGACGGATCTCGACTTTCTGAAGGAGCAGATCGACGCGCACGACCTGCCGGAGGAGGTCTTTGACTGGTACCTCGATCTCCGCAAGTTCGGCTCGGTGCCGCACAGTGGCTTCGGGCTCGGTCTGGAGCGCACCGTCTCGTGGCTTACCGGCCGGGAGCACGTGCGGGAGACGACTCCCTTCCCCCGGACAATCGGCCGGCTGCATCCGTAGGAGCCGGGTGTCCTGTGGAGGGGGGCCCCTCTGTCGATAGGCAATAACTGTCATCCCCACACGTTCAGACGACGACACAGTCCCTCATTGATCAACCTTGTGCCGATGTCCCGCTTCCTCAGAGGAATTTCCCTTTTTCTCTTCCCTGTCATGCTGGCCCTGCCAGGTCAGGCCCAGTCGGGGGAGGCGCCTGATCGAACGGTCAGCGTCGGAGGGACGGCGACCGTCACGGCCACTCCCGATCAGGCCACCGTTCGCTTCGGCATCGTATCCGAGGCCGAGACGGCGGAGTCGGCGCGACAGCAGAACGCCGAGGCCGCGAAGGCCGCGATGAATGCGGTGCGGGACATGAACGTCCCCGAGTCCAAGATGCGAATGGAGTCGCTCCGCCTCCAGCCCCAACGAGAATACAATCCGGAGACGGAGACGCGGGAGCAAACGGGGTACCAGGCGGCCCGCGAGGTTGTGGTGGAGCTTTCGGATCTGGAGCAGTTACCTCGCCTGATCGCGACCGTTGTTCAGCGTGGGGCAAACCGGTTGGAAGGCATCAGCTACGGACTGAGCGACCGGACGGCCAAACGAAACGACGCCCTACGGCAGGCGGTTACGAGTGCGCACGAGAAGGCACGTCTGATGGCCACGGCGCTCGACGCCCAGCTGGGAACTGTGCGGGAGATCAGTGAGCAGGACTTCGGGTACGATCGGCCCCAACCCGGCCTCCAGCGGGCGTTTGCCAAGTCGGCAGAGTCCGACGCGGCGCCTGAGCCCGACGCGTACGCCGCCGGGGAGATTGAGATCTCGGCGCAGGTGCAGGTCGTGTTTGACCTCGCGACTGGACAGTGAGGGGCCACGTGCTCCCGGTCACTACTCGGTCCCGTTTGGTTCAGGACACGTGAGCGTCCAGCCACGTGCCTAGGTCGTGTAGCACCTCGTCCTGCTCGGGCTCGTTGAACGTTTCGTGGTAGAGGCCCTCGTACAGGTGGATGGTTTTGTCGTCGGAGACCGCCTGGATGACGAGGAACGGGTCGTCGAGTGCGCTGAGGTTCGTCTGAACGTCGCGGCCGGCTCGCAGCATCTCGGCCCCGGTTCGGGCGAGGACGCGGCCGTGGTAGTTCAAGGGGTCGTTCTGTGCCTCCGCGACGACGTCCGGATCGCGAGAAATTGCGCCTTGAGGCGAACGCGTGGTTGGAAGGGTGGGAAACCACCGGCCGATGAATTGGGCAATTCGGCGCACGAGGGGGGCGAGATCCGGGTTGATTTGGATGGCCGGGGCGCTCAACAACAGGCCTCGGGGCGATGGATTGCGGTCCAGAACGTACTTGAGCACGACGAGGCCGCCCATGCTGTGACCGAAGAGGAAGAGGGGGACATCGGGGGTTTGGGCCCGCACATGATCGAGGAACCGATCCAGGTCGTCGAGGTAGCGTTCGAAGGAAGCAACGTAGGCCCGACGACCGTCCGAGTGCCCATGGCCCCGTTGGTCGTAGGCGTGGACCGTCGCGCCCTGCTCGGTAAACGTGCGGGCCACGTGGTCGTACCGCCCGCTGTGCTCGGCGTAGCCGTGAACCAGCGCGACGACGGCACGAGGGGACGACGACGGCCACGACCGAGTGAAGAGATGGAGTCCGTCGTCGGTACTCAGGGAAGACGGGGCGGACGTGGCGGAGGGCATGTCGGCGCGTGTTCGATATTCGAAAAGGGCACGAAGGAGCCTGTCCCTCAGTTAGCAAGCAGAAAGTTCACGGAGCGATTTTATCGTGGACTCCATTTTGCCGATGACCGAGCGGCGTGAATCCCTTACCAAATTGCCCGTTGTGGGTTGAGAGAAACAATCCGGGCGAGTACATTATAGCTGATTTCGTCGCTTTGTACTCGCGAACCCGGACACTCATGGGCTTTTTCCCGCTCACATTTCGGGGGGCTGGGCTGTACGCCATTTTGATCAGCCTGCTCCCGACGGTGCGAGAGATGGCCCAGGAGACCCTCACCCGGGCGCGAGAACAGTATCACGCCGGTCGAAGTGGGGAGGAATTGGTCCCCTCCGTAACGAGACTCGATCCCGTCATTTTGTCGTCCCCGGTCCGTTCAGTCTCGACGGGCCGCCTCGCACGTCTTCTCGTCGACGCCCGCCCGATGGGTCCGTAGGTGCGGCCAGGTGCCCCCATTTCTGTTTCAGTGAAGGGACCGACTCGCGCTCCCCAGCGTTCCTGTGGGATACTTCGGGGTTGATCCGTGTCTCCGGGGCGTTCGACCCCCGTCCACGGCTGCGAGCGGCCCCCTCCGTCGAGCATCCGATGATTGTTGAATCGAGCCACCGACTGTCATGCAGGGGAACGGATTTAAGCTAGGACTAACGATCTTCTTCGTGGGACTGTGTGGGTATTACTTATTCCCGTCGGTCCAGAACATGTACATGTCTTACCAGATGGATCAGATGGGGGAGGAGGAGCGCCAGGAGTATGTGTCCGAGAACCGGCAGCGGATTCAGAGTATCGAGGAGAGTTCATTGAACCTGGGCCTCGACCTGCAGGGCGGAATGCACGTGACGCTCCAGATGAAGGTGGGAAATCTGATCGAACAGCTCGCCACCCGGACCGACGAGAACTTTCAGGACATCCTCAACGCGGGGGTCCAGCGGGCCGAGGAGGAGCGCATCAGCGTCGTGGATGCGTTCGTTCAGGAGTTTGAGTCGCGCAATTCAGAGGGGCGTCTCTCCCGCTACTTCCGGAATGAGTCGGAAGGCATCACGCGCAGCTCCTCGAACGACGACGTCCAGGAGTACCTTTCGCAGCAAGTCGACGACGCAGTGTCGACGGCGATGGACATTGTCCGCAACCGGGTGGACCAGTACGGGGTGACCGAGCCGTCCATTCAGAAGCAGGGCTCCCGGCGGATTTCCGTGGAGCTGCCCGGGGTCGAAGATCCGGAGCGGGTTCGCAATCTGCTGGAGAGTGCCTCGCAACTCACGTTCCACCTTATGGCGGAGCCCAGTCGGGTGCAATCGGCCGTCCAGTCGATGATCGACTACTACGAGCCGACGGCGGAGGACTCGGCCCGGATTGCGGAAGGCGGGACGGCCGACACCGCCGCCACCGGTGCGGGAACCGACACCACCACTCAGGAAGCAACCGACCTGACGGCCGCCGCTTCGGACCAGGACGGCCCTCCCCAGCAGGGAACGTCGCTCTCGGAGCCCGGCGACGGGGAGCAGGCGGGCCCACAGAACTCGCTCCTGTCCGTCATGCAACCACTTCCGCGTCAGGGATCGGCAACCGTGGGCTACGCGACCGAGCGGGACACGGCCCGCGTGAATGAGCTGCTGAACAAGCCGGAGGTCAGGCAGATGGTTCCCCCGGGCGTTCAGTTCGTCTGGACCGCGAATTCACTGCCCGGCAGCCAAAACACCCATGAGCTGCTCGCCCTCCGGGAGGAAACGGAACTCACGGGTGAGGTTATTACGGACGCTTCGGTGCAATTCTCCCGGCAGACCAATCAGCCGGAAGTGTCGATGTCGATGAACTCAGAGGGGACGCGGATCTGGGGACGCATCACAAAAGCGAATGTGGGGGAACGAGTCGCTGTCGTCTTGGACGGGCTCGTTTACTCCGCCCCGAATATCGAGGAACCCATCCTGGGAGGTCGGACCAGCATTAGTGGGCTCGATAGTCGAACCGAGGCACAAGACATTGTCACGATCCTCCGCTCCGGCTCGATGCGGGCACCGATGGACATCATCGAGGAGCGGACGGTGGGCCCGAGCCTCGGGCAAGAGTCGATCCGGGCGGGCTTCATTTCCGTGACGGTCGGCCTCCTGTTGGTCGTGCTCTTCATGGTGATGTACTACCGCACGGCCGGCATCGTGGCCAACGTGGCTCTTCTGCTCAACGTGATTCTGATTCTCGGCATCCTGGCCGGCTTCAACGCGACGCTCACGCTGCCCGGTATCGCCGGTATTGTGCTCACGATCGGTATGGCCGTAGACGCGAACGTGCTCATCTACGACCGGGTTCGGGAGGAGCAGGCTACCGGCAAGACGCTGCGGGCCGCGATTGGGGCCGGGTACGACAACTCCCTCAGTGCCATCCTCGACGCCAATATCACGACGTTCTTCGTGGGGGTCATCCTGTATTCCTTCGGTGTCGGGCCGATCAAAGGGTTCGCCGTCACTCTGATGGCGGGAATTCTCTCCTCGCTCTTTACAGCCATTATCGTCACCCGCCTCATCTTCGACTACATGGTCGAGGAGAAGAAAATGGAGGTCAGCTACGGGTAGTGCCCCACCCTTCGAGGCGACACGTGAGTTACCTTGACGTACTTCTAGGACTGTTTGACTGCTATGCGTCTGTTTGAGAACGCCGACTACAGCTTGATTCCCAACCGTAAGGTGGGGTACATCATCTCCGGAACGCTCCTCACCCTCAGCGTTTTGTCCCTGGTGTTCAAAGGGCTTTCCCTCGGGATCGACTTCCGGGGCGGCATGGAGTTTGTCGTGGGCAGCGACCAGAACCTGGATGTTGTGGAGGTGCGGTCGGCCCTGGCGGGGCCGCTCGGAGAGGAGCCCGAGGTGAAAACCTTTGAGGAGGACCTTCTGATTCGTACGCCGGCCCAGGAGGACCTGAATACCAATGAGGTGCAGAACCTGATTCTCTCGACCATCGACTCCGAGTTTGAGGGAGCGAATTCCGAAATCGTCAAAACGAGCATCGTTGGACCCCGGTTCGCGGAGGATCTGAAGCGCGGGGCATACTACGCGGTCCTTGGGGCGTTACTGGTGATTTTCCTGTATATCCTGATTCGTTTCGAGTGGAAGTACAGCGTTGGGGCGGTCGCGGCCCTGGTCCACGACGTCACGATTACCCTCGGGTTGTTCTCTATCCTCGCGGGCATTGTGCCGTTTTCCCTCCAAATCGACCAGGGAATTATTGCCGCCTTCCTCACCATCGTTGGGTATTCGCTCAACGACACGGTCGTGGTATTTGATCGGGTGCGGGAGTACGTCAATCTCTTCAAGACGGAGACCTTTCCGGTCATCGTCAACAAGTCGATCAACGCAACCCTCAGTCGCACGGTCGTGACCTCGGTCACCACGTTTATTGTGGTGACGATTTTGTTTCTCTTCGGGGGGGAGGTTCTCCGTGGATTCTCGTTCGCGCTCATTGTGGGCGTGGTGATTGGGACGTACTCGTCGGTCTTCGTCGCGTCGCCGACGATCGTCGAACTGGATCGCCGCCTGGGGCAGGCCGCGTAGAGAGAGGTATCTGGTGCCGAAGGTTCCGTTCGGGCTCACGAAAGTGTCGATCTCTGACCCCTACCGAACTGGAAGCGTGACCGAAATCTGCTCCGACCTGCTTTTTCTCGTTTCGTTTTCTAACGCTTAACGTACGCAATGCCGGTATCCATCGTCATTGGAAGCCAGTGGGGCGACGAGGGGAAAGGGAAAATTACCGACCTTATGAGTCCCCAATTCGACGTTGTCGCCCGCTATCAGGGGGGCGCCAACGCGGGTCACACGATTGTTTGGGAGGACGACGACGGGACGGAGGAGGAGTTCGTCCTGCACCTCGTCCCCAGCGGAATCTTCCACGAGGACGTGACCTGTGTCATCGGCAACGGCGTCGTCCTCGATCCGAAGGCCGTCCTGGAGGAGATCGAAAAGATTCGCTCTCTCGGAATCGACGTTGAGGAGCGACTCAAGATCTCCCACAATGCCCACCTCATCATGCCGTACCACAAGGCGATCGAGGCGGCCCAGGAGGAAGAGCGTGCCTCGGGCTCGGACGACGACGCCATCGGTACGACGGGGCGGGGCATCGGGCCCGCGTACACGGACAAGTTTGCCCGTACGGGCATTCGAGTCGTCGATCTTCTTGATCGTGACGTCCTCCGCCAGAAGCTCCGCCGATCGATTGAGGAGAAAAACGCAATTCTCCGGGACATCTACGATGCGGAGGCGCTGGACGTAGACCGCATCGTCGAGGAGTACGTGGAGTTCGATCAGAAAATCGACTCCTACGTGACGGATACGTCCAAGTACCTCTGTGAAGCCCTTGACGACGGCAAGAAGGTATTGGCGGAGGGAGCGCAGGGGTCGTTGCTGGACGTAGACTTCGGGAGCTACCCGTACGTGACGTCCAGCCACCCGACCGCAGGGGGATGTTGCACGGGATTGGGCGTGCCGCCCAGTGAGGTGACCCGCGTGCTGGGCATCGCGAAGGCCTACTGCACCCGCGTCGGGAACGGACCCTTCCCTACGGAACTGGACAACGAGGCCGGCGAGGAGCTCCGGCAGAAGGGAGGCGAGTTTGGAGCCACAACCGGCCGGCCTCGCCGTTGTGGCTGGCTCGACCTCGTTGCCCTCCGGTACACGAGCATGATCAACGGCTTCAGCGAACTGGCCATTACGAAGCTCGACATTTTGTCGGGGATGGACGAGCTCAAGGTGTGCACGCAGTACCGCTACGACGGGAAAACGACGCGTCGCTTCCCCAGCGAGCCGCAAACCCTCGAAAAAGTCACACCGGTCTACGAAACCCTTCCGGGCTGGTCGGCCGATATCTCGTCGGTGCGCCACGTTTCCGATCTGCCCTCCGAGGCGAAGGACTATCTTGCGTTCATTGCGGATTACCTCGACGCGGACGTAGGGATGGTGTCGAACGGGCCTCGTCGTGACCAGATCATCCCGGAGGTGGGGACGCCCATCGCGGCGTAGCGGGTGTCATGGGGGAGGAAGTGCGTGTCCTCGTGGGCCGTATTGGAACCGGGGGACTGCACGGAAGGAACCAGTCTCATCCTGGTCGATGGGACTGTATTCCTCTTTCGTGTTGAAAAAAAACCTCGGTCATTTCCATGCAGGCATATCGCTGGTCGGTCCGCCTCAAGCTCGGCCTCATCGTGCTTGCGGGCATCATCGCCGTGGCCTCGCTTCTCTACACGCAGCGGCTGGTTGACCGGCTCCGTGATCGGGAGCAAGCCGTCATTCAGCTCTGGGCCGACGCGCAGGCGGAGGTCGTGAAGGCACAGCGACAGCTCATCAATCCGCACCTCGGCACTTTTCGCAACCTGGAAGCCTACCTCCGGCGCGTGGAGCGGACCGGTGGCGCCGCTGCCCCCTCTCCGAAACAGTTGGCACGCTACCAGCGGGCCGTCGACTGGGCCCAAACAATGCCCCCGACGAATGAGCTCAACTTTATCCTCAATAAGATCCTGGAGCCCAATCAGTTCGGGATCCCGGCCATCATTACCGACTCGACTGAACAGAAGCCTCGGTTTTGGCGGAACGTAGGGGTGCCCAGGACCTTCGCCGACCTCCCGCCCGCTGATTCCGCCGACGCCTACGACGAACTCCGCCGACGGCAAGAGGAAATGGCGGCGACGTTCGACCCGATTCCGATTCGGGTCACGCTTCCCCGCACGAATGCATCGCGTTCGGGAGAGCCGAGTCGCCAGTTGACCCAGTACCTCTACTACGATGAATCCCCCCTCATCCAGGAGCTACGCATCTTTCCCTGGCTTCAATTTGTGTTCGTGGGCCTCTTCATTTTTGTCGGGTACCTCGGCTTTTCATACGTCCGGCGCAGTGAGCAAAGCAATCTCTGGATGGGGATGGCCCGGGAGGCAGCGCATCAACTCGGCACGCCAATCTCCAGCCTCATGGGATGGGTTCGGATGCTTCGGACTTCTGAACTGGAGGAGGCCCAGCGCGAAGAAGCGATCACCGAGATTGAGAATGACGTGGAGCGTCTCCAGCGTATCGCCAACCGCTTCTCGGACATCGGATCGGAGCCGAAGCTGACGTCCCAGAACCTGGTCCCAATCGTCGTGCAGACGGCATCGTACATTCGTCGCCGGCTGCCGCATCGGGGGCAAGAGGTCGAGCTTGCAGTGGAGTTGCCCTCCACGTTGACCGTGGAGGTCAACGAAGAGCTGTTTGCCTGGGTGCTGGAAAACCTGCTCAAGAATGCGGTGGATGCGATCGAGGAAGAGAACGGTCGCATCTTCGTGACGGGGGGAGAAGAGCGCGGTCGGGT
Organism: Bacteroidetes bacterium QH_7_62_13; assembly: GCA_003023365.1. GTDB lineage: Bacteria > Bacteroidota > Rhodothermia > Rhodothermales > Salinibacteraceae > Salinibacter. The sequence goes on from PXTG01000116.1 coordinate 25,285, forward strand.
TTACGTAGAAGTCGCGGACACCGGTACGGGAATTGAGCGGCAGCAGTGGGGGACAATCTTTCGGCCCGGCTACAGCACCAAGCAGCGCGGTTGGGGACTGGGGTTGAGCCTGGCGCGTCGTGTGGTGGAGACGTATCACGACGGAACGCTCGAGCTGGTGGAGTCCACAGCCGGGGAGGGGTCCACCTTTCGGATCGAGCTTCCGGCGTAGGGCAAGCTAGGGACGAATGCGGGTCCGCAGTGCGTCGGCCCGGAGGCCGGGCGCAACGACCACCAGAATGTCGTCGCGCTGGCGCCAGAGCAGAATGGCCCGATCGCCCCGCTGTTCGGACAGAAGTGTTTCGTTCGCCGTGAGCTTCGTGCGTCGGTTGGGGGCGAGCGTGGCCTGATTCCCAAGCCGGTCCACCAGCGCGTAGTTGAAGGCGAGGGCCACGATCTGCGATCCCGTCTCGTCGTCCGTGTAGAGAAAGGCCGGGACGTCCGTCCCCGACCGTAGTGACAGGCGCCCCGCCCCTTGCAGGGACGCAGCGTCGATCTCCGGGACCGCGACCCGCCGGTCGAAGGAGTGCCGAGCGTAGGCGGAGGCTCGACTCGGGGTGTCGGTTTCGAGGGACAGTTCGACGCGGTCGGCCCGATCGGCCGACAGATCAACGATACTGTTTGAGGCTGAGGGGACCGACGCGGACGAAAAGAGATAAAAGGCCCCCGCAGTGCCCGCCCCCAACACGAGAAGGACGGCCAGACCGCCGATCACGCTTCGGAGGGAGCCGTCCCCACGAACGGTGTCGACGGCTCGGTTCATGAGCGAGCGAATTGCTTCAACGCCGGCCCCGGCGGTCGATTCGGTGGAGGCCCGTTCCTCTTCGCGTTCTTCCTGCGCTCGCTCCAGCGTATCGACGACGTGTGACTGAAGGGACGGCGGAGCCGGATGAAACCGGCCCAGGAGGAGGTCGCGCAGCTGTTCGCGCAGCACGTCGTCGGGAAGAGCCACGTCCACGAGCATTCGTTCGGGGCCCCGGAGCAGATCGCGAAGGGAGGCGCGGAGGGCCGATCGGGCCTCGTCCCGCACCGATCGGGCCTCGTCCGGGGATGTATCGAGCGCGGCGGCTAAGATGTTGTCGGAGGGTGCGCCCAGCACGTCGACCGCTAGGATGAACCGCTCGTGGAGGGAGCAGGCGGCAAACGCCACTGGAAGGCGGCGCTCGGCCGTCTCCTCCGCCACTTCACGGCGGAACGAGTCGTCCGTGAACGACCGGTCGGGGGAAGGCTCTTCAGTCTCTCCCGGCCGGAGGGTACCATCACGCGCCTGTACCATGAGGCGAAAGAGCCACGCCCGCTCGTCGGATGGTCGCTGTTGAGGGGGGACCTGAGCGGCCTGTTCGTAGATGGTCTGGATCAACGTCGCAGCCTCCTCGGGACCTGTCAGCACGCGAGCCAGGGCGTGGAGGGCCTCCAGGTGGTGGATCAAGGTACGGTCGGCGTCGGAGTCGGGCAACGGCATGGGACGGAGCAGTCGGTGACGGAGAGACGGCCCACTGAGAGCTGGGACGCCCCTACGTCGATTCCGAGAACGCGATTTTGATTGAGTCCCCCTTCCGAATGTCCAGTAGTTCGGCGGCGTTCCCTCCATTTACGGCCACCTCCAGGAAGCCCGTACTACCGAATAAGAGGAGCGGCTCCCCTTCGTCGACGTCCCCGTAGGTGCCATGGATCGCCTCCAGAATGGTGCTTCCCGCATACCCTTCGATGGCCGGAAGGAGGTCCGCGGAGGGAGCCTCCTCGTCCAGGTTGAGGGCGTCAGCAAAGGTAGAGCGTCGGATATTCGTCACACAGTTGCCGAAGTGATCGACGTGGACGACACGTCCCTCGATGGCGTCGGCATCGACGATGGGCTGGGCCCATTGCAGATGTTCCAGGGTGTCGACGGGGGTTCCGATGTCGGTGAGCGTCCGTCCGGCGGCAAGGTGGGCGGCGGCGGGTGCGAAAATGTCGCGGCCGTGGAAGGTGTTGCTTGGAGACGCCGTACGCCACGCATCGGGGTTGTCCAATTTGACGGCTGCGTCCGGCGAGTCTCCATCGAAGAGGAGCGGAAAAAGACCGTTGTCGGCTCCGACGAACCATTGATTGTTCTTTCGGAGCGCCACGGCCCGTCGGTCGGTGCCTACGCCCGGATCGACCACGATCAGGTGCACGCTGCCCGAGGGAAAATACGGCAGGGCCGACTGGAGGACGAACGCCGATTCCATGATGTCCTGGGGG
>PXTG01000117.1:0-2624 GCA_003023365.1 Bacteroidetes bacterium QH_7_62_13
CATGCCGGGGTATGCGGCTTTGTTCGGGTATCGGTTCGTTTCGGTTTTCGACACGTGCGACAGAGGCTTTCAAATGTCGCACATAAGGAAATGTAAAGCATCCGGAATGTATCCCCGAAAGAACAGAGGCATGTCAGAAACGTCAGTCACCCGGACGGTCGTGTGACGGCCATCAATCCTCTGGTTCAGATTCGCAATGAAGGAAGGGGGGTACCAGAAGGAGGCCTGGGGGGACTTCGCCACGCCCGTAGTCTACTCTTGGAGAAGGCTCGTGAGCTCTACGGGGGTAAGTACCTGCGGACGGGCCGGCCCGAAATCGTCAACGTTCCGCGTGCAGATGACATCAGTTCCATGTTCGGCGGCCGCCTCCCCAATGACGCCATCCTCGACGTCGTCGTATCGCCTGACCGCTCGAACTGCTCCGGCGTGTGAAATGGAAGCTACGCTCATAAACGACAGAGTGGAATCGATGAAGTCCGTTGCGACCTCCTTCCCAGCGGTCCTGCGTCCAACGTAGAACGTATTGGTCAACACGGTCGGCGTGAGCACAGCATCGATCGCCCCCTCCCGTCCCCGATCGAGAAGGAACAGACCGACGTCCGCGCAGGATCGGTCCAAGAGGACGTCCAGAAGTATATTCGTGTCGAAGCAGACGGTCATAAGGAGAAAGCCTTCAGGCGCAGAGCATCTGAGAAGAACCAATCACCGTTTCGAACCGAGGAGTGTGTTCAAGAGGAATGTTTCTTCTCAATCTCCTCCGTCAGAAGGTCCTCCTCCCAAGACGGATTGTCCGGATAGGTCTCTCCCTTTTTGGCGAAGGCGCCGCGCCACCGCCGCGCCCAATCGGACGGTTCATATTCCGCTACAGACGAGTCATCTGACTCTTCTCGCGGGGCGTCCCCTCCACGTTGCGCCGCCTTTCCCCCCTTGAACGTGTTTTCTCCCTCCCGCTCCAGAGCCGTAAAAAACGTCTCGACGAGCCGCGAAACACTCGTGCCTCGTTTCTTTGCGACCGTCTTCGCGCGCCGGGTCAGCTCCTCGTCGACAGACAGGGTCAGTTTTTTCCGACTCATAATGTAAAGATACGTATGGATATTTGAGATTATACGTATTAGGTTAGACCGAGCGTTTACTCGGAGGTTCCTCTAGAAACCCATCCACGGCTCCCCGGGAAGCTGGTACTGCCACCGACGATAAGCTATCATAAGGGCCAGCGTGACCCATGCACTTCCTCGCAGGATACGTTCAAGCATCGCAAGGCCGGACAGCTCACCTGTCCATCTATCCTCACCTCCAATTCATCGCACGATCAGGCCGACTCATTGAGACCACCCTAGCGGACCGGTCGGCCGTGTATTTGCGCGACTCATCAAGATAGAAATCCTCCACGTTCGAGACTCGGACACGAATGAGGGACTAAAGCCCGTTCGTCCAGATGAGGTTGGACGCTGTTGCCGAGGCTGTCCCTCCATAGTCGCAATCCATTCCTCTTTTCCATCTTGTGAACCGACTGCCTCGCCCCCTTCATCCCGCTTGGGAGATTGTACGTCTGTGTGCTGATGGGCAAACGCGTGTTCTTTGTGTATTTTGAGTGTGGACTTTGCAATAACGGAAGTCGGTCGTGGCGCATATGAGCCATCTTCTACATCACCGGGTGAACCTCAGTGGATGTCCTCTTCTCCACGGGAGCGGCGGGGCTCCTCGCGAACCGAGCCCTGGCTATCGCCTGCCCCGCCGCCCATTCCGATAGGCAACCGGGCCGTTTCCCCCTCCTCCGTGTACTTGATTGCGATGCTCACGAGATTGCGAAGGACAATCTAGACCCCCTCTTTGTTAGCCTCCGCCCAGGGGCAATGGGTAGGCCGTGCCCGAACCACTGCACCCGTACGCAGGCGGGGATCTTTCAGGTACGACACCACAGCCAAGAACGAATGTACCCACCGAAAAGTGCGACAAGATGTGCTCGTTCCATCACGGGTCAATGATCCACTGGTGATGAACCCGGCTCCCCATGTAGGTGCTTTGGCGCTGGACAGGAACGCCGTCGACGTAGGAAATGATGCGGGATTGAACGGCGGCGTGCTTCATGCCGGTATGCCGGATGGCCCGGGAGACGGCACTGCGGTCAATGTCGAGGATGGTGGCAAGGGCCTCCTGCGAGCCCCGGAAACGGTCGAAGGCCTGCTTGGCCTTGACCTGAAGACCGTCGGTGGAAAGGGGACTGTCGGCGGACATGGATCGAAAAGATGAGGCAGTGATGTTAGGTCACAAACACGCCGAAAAAAATATTTGACGACAGTCAGCAGCCGACTGCTTTTTGGTCAACGGTTACTAGTAGTAAACATACAAAAATCAACCCCCCGGGCATCAAGGGTTTTTTGTAACGGAAGTGTTATTGAAGATCGTTCCGGGGGATTCCGGGCACTCTTGTGGACGTGGAGGGTCGACGGACTGGAGTGAACGGTGAGTTCCGCCGTGGTACGAGCGTTGGAGGCGTGAGGTGGCCCCCGTCGGCTCGGAAATCCAACGTATTCGCCCCCTCCTACACAGAAATCTCGTTCAGGAAGAAGCCCCATTCGACGAATAGTCATTCCCTTCGGCGGCTTCCGCAATTTCGTCGACCT
>PXTG01000117.1:2704-17996 GCA_003023365.1 Bacteroidetes bacterium QH_7_62_13
CGTCCCGTGCACTGGTGGAGATAATGGAAAAGTGAATGGGGCGCTCTCCTGAATCGCTACAGATGTGTCCAATCCGACTACTGCTTCTGTTCCGACTCGGGCTTCGGAAATCCCTCTTCTCCCTGGTAGCGCTCTCCCAGCTTCTCAAGCGCCTCCTGCGCCTCCCTCCGGCGCTGATCGACGACCCCTTCCTCCTGCTCCTGACGGGCCCGCACCCGAAGCGGATCTACAACTTCCGCCCGAAGCAATATGAGAAGCTCCTGCTTCTGAACGTTGGTGGTGGTGCTCCCAAACACATAGCGAAGACCCAGAAGCCACCCCGGCAAATCCTTGAGCAAAGGAACCCCGCTCCGCGATTCGTTTCGCTGCGTCGTGATGAGCCCACCGATCACTGTTGCCTCCCCGTCAAGGAGGAGCACCTGCGTGTTGGCCTGATTTCGGTTAATTACGGGCCCCGCGGCCGACGGCTGACTGTTGGAGTCCTCAACCTGCACGTCCATGTGGATGAAGTCCATTTCCGGGGCCCCGGCCGTATCGGCCACCGGCTCACTGATCAGGGTTGGCGTCACGTCCACGATGATTCCAGTTTCGAAAAATTGGGTGACCGTGTTCCCCGCAAAGTCGTTGGTCTGAACGGGCACGTCCTGCCCAATCTGAATCTGTCCCTGCTCCCCGCTCTGCACTGTAACCTGTGGATTAGCGACCGTCCGCCCCACGTCATCCTGCTCCAATAAATTCAGAAACCGTCGGAACCGAGCCACGGTGACCTGCTCGGGAGCCTGAAGTATGTTCTCGACGTTGTCGAAAAGGGACCCCGTCTTTATTAGAAACTGTCCCTGCCCGCCATCTCCGCTCTGGCCCCCCTGCCCGCCTCCTCCCTGTCCACCGCCCTGCCCTCCATTCTGCCCCGGAAACAGCTCGTCCCACTTCAGCCCGCGATTGCGAACCTCTGTAAGGTTCACGTTGAACAGGATCGCGTTGATGCGGATCTCGCGACTCTCCAACGTCGCGGGCACGGTTGTCGTGTCCTGCCCGGCGATCCCCCCTCGCGTCCCTTCTTCCCTGGGCGCCTTCACAACGTAGGCCGTTCGCGTTTCCTCGTACGTCAACTGGTTGGCCTCAAGCACCTGCTCGAACGCATCGAGAAAATGCATGCCCGAGATGGGGATGCCGATGGGCGCGGATCGCCCCTCAGGGTCCACAACCGGCTTTCCTGCCGCGCGCTTGAATACGGGATTGATGAGTTGAAGAAACTGGTTGAACGGCGTGTCCTGTTGGAACGAGACCATCAGCTCCGGGGACACGTTGGTCTGCGTCTTCTCCCGGTTGGGACGCTCCTGAGCCCGGACCGGGGCAGCAAGCTCGCCCACGAGCAGAAATAGCACTATGCCAGTGACAACCCGGCGGTAGAAAACAGCGGTATATTGCATGGGGAGATAATGGACTAACGAGAAGGGGATGAACCGGCCCGAGGGCCGAGTGCTCGCTCATCTCATAGGTGATAGGAATCGCACAACACAATATTCACTGCGGATCACTCCCGGGGGGACGATGGGTCCGACGAGGAAGCCGACCGCAGCCCTCGCTCGACGCGTTCGATGAGCCCTCCCTTGTTCAGACGGGCCACGACCCGGCCGGCAGCGGCATCCACCTCAGTGATCGCTCCTAGATAGACGCGGTCGCCCTCTCGGACACGCCTGGTGCCCTCATCCGTCGCAAAGACGGCCTGATTGTCAACAATGGAGATGAGCTGGGCCGCCTCCACATTCAGGCGTCCTTCTTCGTTCGGTGGAATCCGCTCAAAAACCAGCGGGTAGAAGGGATTAATGCTCGGCGTCGGGTCGGGCCCAACGCCAGAAGGAACCGACGCTTGCTGCGTGGGGGTCTGGGCGACCGGAAGTACCTGATCCGCGGGGCGTTCCCGAAGCGGCCTGGGCAAGTCCTCGACAATCCCATAGATGGCCTCCAGGGTCATGCTAAAGGACACCAGAACATCGAGCGAGGGGCCTTCCTCCTCGGAGGGAGGCGTCCGCTCCTCCAGATGATTCAACTGAAGATCCTGGACGCGATAAAACGGACGGTCGTTTTCAAGCCGCCAGATCAGCCGGTAGAGGCTCGAAAAATACGCCTGTCCCTCGGCGTCGAACCGATACGCGCTGTATCCGTCGCGCTGCTCGGGCCCGACCGAGGTGACGTTGAAGGCCTGAAAGCCTCGCTGGGTAAGCTCCGTGAGATAGGACACGACCTCCGGGGACGTCACCGTATCGGGCGCCTTCGTATACCGGTTTCGCCACTGGGCGCGAGCCGTCGCCAACCGTTTCTTGTTCTTCACCCGGTCGACGCGGAGGGATTCAATCTCATCTTTCTTCTCCTGGCGGGCCTCAATTTTTTTGTCGAGCCGGTCGAGGGGGTTCTGCTGTCGGAAATAGGTGACGTAGGTCCCCGCACCGGCGACCAGCACCAGGATCGTCAACAACAAAATTTGATTGGAGCCCACATTAAACATGATCGCTTATCGGGGCCATACTTGGATCGAGATGGGCGTTCGGGAAACTCTCCTATGCAGATTCGGGGCCGTTCGACGAGCGTCTACTCCCCACTCGGAGGACGCCCCAGTGCTCCCACGGGGGCTCCGTCTCGTCCCTCCTCGAAAATCTGTGCGTGGGACCCGTGGATTCCCGCAGAGGATCTCCGTCGTTCCGGTACACGGGCGTGCTTCTTCTAAGGGACCCGACCATCATCGTGGCGTCCCCAAGGCGAAGCTGCCCCGGACGTGAACGTATTCCTGCGAAAGCAACCCTGGGAGAATGGCGGCCCTTCTCGGCGGGATCTGTGGAGGCGTTCGGACGATCGAGACGCCTCCGTAGACTGGTGGCGGTCGGGTCGTCGCCAAGCTGGGTCGAGTCGCCCTGCGTCGAATCCACCCGCTCGCGCCAGTACGACACGATCTCGGGGACGTCGCTAGGGAGGGGAACGGTAAGCTCGAAGTTGTAAAGCGGGTAATCGCGAACGTCGGTGTACGTGATTTTATTGACCTGAGCATTTTGCCGGCGCGCAAACTGCACCACTCGGGTGCGTGCGTTCGCCATTCCGGTGAGGGTCACCGTCTCCTCCCGGGGGGTCCATCCTCGAAGGGAGATCCCTCCCACCTCATCAATCAGCGCCGTGCTGCGGGCCAGGGTTCGGCTCCACTTATTGCGTCCTTCCAGCAAGCGGTCGAGCGCGGTGAGTCCGTCGGTGAACTGGGCCGCGGCCGCCTCAACACTGTCGTTCTGGCGCCGCATTTCCTGGACGTCCACCTGCTCTATTTGTGCTTCGAGGCGTTGGAGTTCACTGCGTCGCTCGCTTATGGCGTTGGCGTTTGCAATAAAGTACCACACGAATCCGAGGGTCGTGAGGGCCAGAAGGACAAGCAGGGCCGGGACCGACCAACCAACCGGCAGCCGGAGCCAACTCGGCTTACACTGCTTCGGCAGTAGATTCACCCCCTGGAAGAAAGGGTCGAGCTCATCGCCCTCTAGCATTCGAAGGGCCGTCCCGACCGCGCCCACGTGAATGTCTTCTGGCATCTGGTCCCCATCGCCCGGAAGCGTCTCGCGCAGGAGTTGTAGTTGGGAGCGAGAGAAATAGGACCGAAACGCGTCGGCCAGCCCTTCCTCGTCGTCCTCAGACGCCAGCAGAACGTGCTGCACCTCTCCCATCTGGTGCTCGTCCTGCAGAAGAAGCACCCGGCTACAGATGGTCTCCAGCGGGTCCTGGACGGTTATTTCCGGCAGGTGCTCGGCGTGCCAGAGGGTATTGCCCCGCATAAAGAGAATGGTTGTATCCTCCACGCCCGCCCGCACCACGATCGCCTTGTCCTCGGCCCCGAGGGGAAGGTCCATCGCCGACCGGGCCAGACTGGCGAACAGCGGAACCTCTACATCCAGCAGGCGGGCCTGTGGGCCTCGGGCCATCGTCTGCTCCTGCATCCCCGAGAGCGTCGAGATCACGGAGCCACCCGGACGGGCAATGAAGGCCAACACGCGGTTTCGCCCGTCCTCGGTCGGATTCATGGACACGAACCCGACCCGTTCGCTCTCAACGGCCCCCTCGTACTGTTCATCGAGGAAATCGAGCAGCCTGGATCGCTTGGCCGGCAAGGGGCGTCCTTTGCCTTTTCCCTCTTCGGGGTAGTCCTGGTCTTCGTCCTCGGGGAGCCGAAGCTCCACCTGATCCACCATGGACGCCTCCGAACAGAAGGCAATCTCCGGATCTTCGTACCCCATCTCCTCGCAGTCGTCCAACAACTCGTTCAGGGCCGCCCGAAAGTTCCACACCTCGGTGGTATCGACTTCTGTGCCGTTTGTCCCCCCGTTCTGTCCGAGGTCGTCGAACTCCGCCCCGAACATCATGTCTCCCCCGCCGGCCCCGTCGTCATCGAAATCGATCATCACGTCGTCCGCCTCCCCTTCCATTCCGGGCCCCGAGGGTGCCGGCTCCTCGAACGGGACGCCCTCTTCTTCCTCGTCCGAACGGGACCACGAGCGGTATAGCGGAACGGCCCAACCGTCTTCGGTCTGCTCCACCAGAACCCCGTGGAGAAACCCCGTTCCGACCCAAATGCCAAGTGCGTACCGTCCCATGTGCAACAGGGATCTGCGTGCAAAAGTGCGAGGGAAGTTCGTGCCCCCACCCGTGCCGACGGGCGAGCAACAGGGGGCTTCTCTCACGTCATGAGCCGTCGCAGGCGCTTCTTGTTGTTGGCGTAGTCCATGGCGATCTTGGGCTTAATCTTGCCCCGTCGGCTCAGGCGGTGAAGGTCCTGCTCGAGGGTCGTCTGTCCTTGATCTCCTCCCTGCCACATCATCTGGTAGACCTCGCCGACATTGTCATTCTTAATCGCCGCGCGGGCGGAGGCCCCCACCCAGAGGACCTCCTTCGCCATTTGTCGGCCGCCGCCCACCTTAGGGAGCAACTGCTGCGACACCACACACCGGAGCACGTCGGCAAGCCGGTGACGCACCCGTTCCTGCTCGTCCGGGGGCACCTCGGCGACGATCCGGTCGATGGTTTCCATCGCCGAGGAGGTGTGGAGGGTGGAGAAGACCTTGTGGCCGGAGTCGGTGATCTCGAGGGCGGCCTGGATGGTCTCCGGGTCGCGCATCTCCCCGATTACGACGATGTCCGGGTCCTGCCGCAGGGCCTGCGTGATACCGGCCTTGAACGTCGTCACGTCCTTCCCGACCTCTCGGTGGCGCACGATGCACTTCTTGGGCTTGTGCATGTACTCTACCGGCTGAGCGATGATGACGATGTGGCCGGGGACGTCCTCGTTGTTGGCATCGATGATAGCGTCGAGGGTCGTGCTCTTTCCCGACCCCGTCACCCCCGTGATGAGGGTGAGCCCATCCCGCACGTGGCGGAACATCATTCCCCTCTGGATCTGCTTGTGGAAGCCCAGATCTTCGAGCGCAAACACCTCGTCGGTGATTGCACGCATGTTGAGCGCGGCGTGATCGTAGTCCGAGTAGGCCGTGGCCCGGAAGCGACGCGGGCGCCCGTCCTCTCCGGTAACATTTTGGAGCCGATAGGAAAAATCTGCCGCCCCCTCTGTCAATAGCGCTTCCGTCTGCTTCTCGTTGAGGAGGTTTAGAATGAGGACATCCGTTTCCAACGGCTCGTAGGAGCCCAGGTCTTCTTCCCGGCGCTTTTCGCCCTCAACCCGGTACCACACCTGCCCGTCGCAGGCACGGCCGCCCACGTCCATGTCGCTGGCGCCGAGCTCAATGGTGCGCGTGGCGAAGTGGTCGACCCAGTTCCGGAGGGCGGCATCCTCCTCAGCGGAGAGCTTAGAGGTCTCTTCGGCCAAATATCGGAGCCGACGCTGGCCGCGGTAGGACGCCGGAATCGAGTCGATGAGGCGGTCGCAAACATCGGGCAGGGACGCCGCCGGAAGGGAATCAGTCTGTCCGTTCTTGCGATCAACGGGATCCGGGCTGGAGGGGCGGGGTTCTGAAGGGTCTTTCGTCACGGGAACGGGCCGCTCAGTTTAGAAAGGATAACGACGGATGGACTCGGGCATAACAGCCGCAAAACCCACGCCGCGCGGATGTCCCCCAGACCCGTAAGCGAGGGACCAGGAACATTTGGACCGTTCACCCGCTCTGCTCCGGCCCTGCGGTCTCCACTCGGAGAGGGGGGCTCAGTCAGAGCTGACGGCTCAATCTCCGCTGGTGCCTCCACGGGGTTGTGCCGACGGCGAGCGGTGCTGAGACCTTGACCTACAGGACAGTATATTCCCCAGCGCGTTCTCCTCGCAGGCTGATACGGGTGGAAGAGCGACCACTCACGGGATCCTCATCGGGCCAACTACCGAGGAAATCCCCCGCATTCTCGTCAACGCCTCCCACGTGTCCACCCTACTCGTACGACTGGAGGCCCGCGGCTTTTTCCACAGAGACCCCACACAAGGGGCGAATGTTCGACCCGTCGGAGTTGACAAATTCAATATCGGGTCCACTATCGCTCTCAGCCCGCAGATATGCAATCTCAAGCTCCCCGTCACTGTCAAGGTCGAGTGCCGTAGGCGAAGCCTTCGCGGCCCCATCGTCACTACCGTCATCAAGGGTAATCGTCCGGTCCGTTCCATCGGCGTCCACGACGCGGAGATTATTGCTTCCATTAACGAAGACAGCACTTGCCGTGCCATCTCCATTCAGGTCCACCAGTCCCCCCGCTCCGATTCCCTCACTCGACCCGACGCCTCCGTTCTCCAGTTTCTGAACGGTTCCACCGGGCTGTTCGATGTACCGAACGTGCTGACTCGCGTCGGCAAACACCAGTTCCTTTGCCGCATCCCCGTCAATGTCGTCGACGCCGAGTATGGCTTGTGCGCCGTTGGGTGGACGCCGAACCTCTTCGATGTTGGGACTCCCTCCACCATCCCACCACGTCTTGTAGATGGTCTCATGGTCCTCATCTGCGTAGAACACCGACTTCTGATTGTTCTGCCACGTCCCTGTGGCCAGGCGTGTCTTGCTGTCGGCGGGGGCGGCGTCACTGGTGCTGCTTGGGACCAGCACCTGGGCATCCCCTCGGTTCTCTGCATCGGAGTCAATCATCTCGATTTTCTGATTGGACTTTCGCACGTACGGGACCTCCCTCTCCCCGTCGCCATCGAGGTCCGTCGCGAGAGGACCAATCCCTCTCACCTGCGGCGCGCTGCCAAACCCTTCGCTTCCACTGGCGGTGGTCTGTTTGAGCTTTCCATTTCCTGTTGTCCCGTACAGAATTCCTGCTCTACTTCCATCCCGTCGGACGATTTGGTCTAGCGTGACCGTTTCCTCCTCGTACTGCCCTTCGGCGTAGATGCGGTAGGCGAAATCGAGACTAGACACCTCTTCCAGCCGGGCCTGATAGGTTCCACGGTTGGACCCATCTGTCTCGTACGTTCCCGAAATGGACCCGACGGCCGTCACCAGCTCGTCCGCACACGTTTCCTGCGCCTTCGTTCGGGTTTTGGCGCGGACCGCGTTGAACCCCGTCCGGGCCGCCTGTCGGGCAAGCACCTCCTCCGAGCGCTCCGATCTATGCTCTGCGGTTCGAACGGTGCTCTGTTGCTGAGATAGGGCGTAGATGCCTGCCCCCCCCAATACGATCAAGAGGACATACTTTCCCATAACGAGCACCGGTTTTTTACGATGAGTACCGAACAGTCTCTTCCGCAGGCCCACCCAACGCCACGTACCGCTCGCGTCGGATCTACAGTCCGTGCGGATATGTCTTGCTCTTTCTGATGCGCCGGCGTGTCTGCGCGCCGGGATTTTTACGAGTCAGCGGATGGGTACCGGGCAATCACAGCGTTTGTGTGCGATGTCCCGACCGACAGCTGGTTGTTATCAAAGGGAGGGAGAACGGAGAAGCGAACCCGTACGCTCCGAACCGTGTCTGGATGAGTCTGAAGGTGTATTTCTGGGTTCTCGACGGGCTCAGCATTTTTGTTAAGTAAATCAACGTCGAAGTACCCGAGCGGCGCGGCGCTCCCCCCCGCCGACTCCCAGGCATTCGCCCCAACCTTTCGCTTCCGCTGAAACCGGTATTCATCTGTTGTCTCTCCCTGCACGGTTCGACTTCCCGTGTTCTGGATGTCGTATCGAATCTTGACTGGAACCGTAGATCCGCTGGGCGTGATCGAATCGCGTTCAAACACGAACCGATCTGTCAGCCACTGTGCAGTGGAGTCGTTCGATGGGAGGATGAGCGTATCGATCGGCACACTCCCTCCAGTCTTGTTTTCCCCAATCCGTTCGAGGTCCCGCTGAAGCCAGGAACTGAGCCCCGTGACGCGTTCCGTCATCACGTACTGAGCCCTCGCAGCCATCCGGTGGTGTGTCGCCCTCAGCTGCACGGACGCCAGGATGAGCGTGACCGTCATGGCGACCACCGCCGATATTAAATTGTCGTAGATCAGGGTCATGGTTCGGGGAGACCGGATGGATGAGTATTCGAGCCCTCGGGACGCCCCCTACGACGCCCCGTGGTATCCAATGACTTCCGTAAGGACAACCGGCTGCGAAAGTCTCGGGGAGCTGTTGGACCCTCGGATATCCTGCACACGAATCGTCACCTCTTTCCGCTCGGTCTTACTGGTCGTTCTATTCATGTCGGCGTCGACGTAATGGACATCGACCTCCATCTGAAACGCGAAGGTTCCGCCCGGAACCTGCCCCTCTTGACGGGCGGGCGTCATCTCGTGGAAGTCCTCAACCGCGTCGCAGCGGTCGCCTCCGCCGAATGCCTCGCAGTCCTTGCCCGACGGGAAATTGCTGGGGTCGGTAAGCTGCCCCACCGGCGGCGTGCCGGACACCGATTCATTGTCGAACGCACGGGCGCGAATGACCTCCACGCTCTGCTTGGCGATCCCCACGGCCATCTGCCGAACCTCCTCCTGAACGGCCTGTCGCTGCGCGCGGCGGGCAGCCTGCTGTTGCGCAAAGCTGAGCAGCGTGACCATCAGGAGGCCGGCAAGAGAGAGAAGCGTTTGGTGCATAGCAAGGTGTGCACTTGGTTACGTGTCATTCTCAGTGACCGGTGGGCAACGATCGACCCGATCGGTATGAAGCGTTCCCTGCACCACGTCATGGAGGCCGGCTCACGTCGACACCACGCGCACCATCTCCTCGATGGTGGTTTCTCCGTTGAGGATGGCCTCCCGGGCGGAGGCCTGCAGGGACCGCATGCTGTCCTCCTGCTGGGCGTGCTCCCGGATGGCCCCCTCGTCGACGACCCCCTCCGCCTCCACGATCATGTGACGGATGGGCTGGGTCAGGTAGAGGGCCTCGGTCCCGTTGCACCGGTCACAGTTCGAGCCCTCGTTCGCCGCGTAGATCGTGTTTTGCTCGACCGCCCTGCCCGAAAAGCCCAGGTGCTCAAGCTTCAAGTGGTCCGGGTCTTCGACCTCTCGCTTACACTTCGGACAGAGCGTTCGGATGAGCCGCTGGGCCACGACCAGGTTGATGGCGTAGGCAATGAGGAAGGGCTCGATGTCCATCTTGTAGAGGCGGCTTACGGCGCTCGGCGCGTCGTTGGTGTGGAGCGTCGAGAACGTGAGGTGGCCCGTGTTGGCCAGCTTGATGGCCAGCTCGGCGGTCTCTTTGTCGCGCATCTCCCCCACCATCACCGTGTCCGGGTCGTGGCGCAGGATGGAGCGGAGGGCATCTTTCAATTCCAGTTTGTCGCTGAGCTTGATCTGGCGGGCGCCCTCAATCACGTACTCGACCGGGTCCTCCACCGTGAGCACATTCTCCCCCGGACCAATCACGCGGTGCAGCGCCGCCACCAGGGTCGTGCTCTTTCCCGAGCCGGTGGGCCCGGTAAGGATGACCATGCCGTTCGGCTGATTGATGGCGTGCTCGAACCGGTCGAGGGCACGCTCCCCGAGCCCAAGCTTTCCCAGGTCCGTAATCACGTTGCGGTCGTCCAGCACGCGGATGACGACGCTCTCCGAATCGATGTTCTGATTCGAGCTGGCGATCGGCATGATGGACACCCGGTAGCGGATGCGGTGGCCGTCGACGTTGCGCTGGATAAAGCCGTCCTGCGCGGCGTCGCTCTCAAAGCGGTCCACGTTCATCGAATTGTCCTTGATCACCGACAGGAGCGCCTCCGGGTGCACCCGGTCTTCCGTGTGCCAGTGGTTGAGCCGCCCATCCTTCCGAAAATGAATTTCGATCTCCTTGTCCGAGTTCGGGTAGATGTGAATGTCGGACGCCCCTTCCCGCACCGCCTCCATGAGCGTCGCCTCGAACAGGTTGATAAGCGTGGAGCGGTTGATCTGCTCCTCCAGCTCCTCGTCGTCGATCAGGTCCTCTTCCTCCTCGAAGTTCTGCCCGAGGTCGATCGACGATTCCTCGTCGAGGCGCTCAAGGTACTTGTTGTCCTTCGGGAACGCCGCCGAAAGGAGGTCGTTCACCGCCGCCTTCGGCGCGTACCGAAGCTCGAAGTGGTCCAGGTCGAAGGATCGCGCCAGCTCGTGGACCTCCTGGCGCATCGGGTCGCGCGTGACGAAGATGACCGTACGGCTCCGGTCCGTCATTTCGACGTGGTGCGGGACCAGGCCCAGCTCGGTCAGCTTCTCCTGCTGCTCGTCACTGAAGCTCTCGATAATAGACTGGACAAGGTCCAGGTCTCGCGGCTCCTCCTCCGGATCCGCAACCTCAAACGCGTAGATGCGGGCCGCCCGCTCGTAGACGACCTCCGCGTCAACCTCTTCCTGGTCGGCGAGCACGCGCCAGAGGGCCAAGTCCGGATCCTCGGCCGCGTCCCGGCGCGCCTGCGCCTCCTTCACCTGTTCCGGTTCCACTTCCCCCCGACGCATCAGCATCTCGACGACCCGGTCGTTCGTCTCCACGGACCGCCCCGACGACATGCGGGACGCGAACTTGTCGACGAGCTCCGTGTCGATCTGCTCCTCCAACTCATCGATCGGGTCCATCTCTTCCGCGTCCTCATCTCCGTCCGAATCGGCCTCGGGGACCGAATCGCCGTCATCGAACTCGAGGTCCAGGGACGATGGATCGATACCGTCCTTCCCCGAAGCGCCGTCGCCAGGGGGTCCTGGGGCTCCACCTGCGGGTGGATTGGGCAATCCGTCGCCGGAGGAGGAGGGTGCTCCCTCTTCTGGGAGCTCTGGGGCGTCATCCCCCAACGAGTCCGGCGCCCCATACCCAGCGCTCGGCGACGGCCCCGGCAGTTCTTCCAACCGACCCCGATCGGTCTCGGCCGCTACCGCCGCTGCCCTACTGGTGGGGGCGTAGGGCGGCACCGAGAACCGGGGCGAATCGATTGGCCCCAGGTGCAATTCCTTCGCCCGGAGGGACTGCTTCCCTCCGGAGGACGTGCCAGAATGGACATCGGATGCGTTACTCATTATATCAAAGACCCGTTCGTAAAGCTGTTGTCCCTCGAATCGCCAACCCGTTCATGCGCTACATGCCCATCATGTCGGCCTGCGAGGGTTGAATGAAGGCCATCTCCGCGGAGAGAATGGTTAGGAATAGGACCCCGGTGGCGATGATGAGTGAAACCCCCGTCTGGATGCCCTCAACCGCCGCGTCGAGGCTCAACTCGGTTTCTTGTTCGTAGTAGTTGGCCATCTGCCGGGCACTTTTCTGCACGCTCCCGGTCTCGGCCCCGCTCTTGAAGCGACTGATGGCCATCGACGTGAAGACCCCACTCGCCTTCATGGCCTCCACGAGGCTGGCCCCCTGAGCCGTCATCATCGGGATGGTTACGTTCCGGATGCGGTACTCCATGTACTGATTGCCGCACGCCTCCGCCGCGATGCGCAGGACCCGGAGATTATCCCCGGCCCCGGAATAGAGGATTGCGAAGACTCGGCAGAAAATTTCGATGTTAATCTTGTGCAGGAGCTTCCCGATCACCGGGACCCGAATCATGTACTTGTGGAGGTAGAACTGGCCCTGCGGCGTCCGGGCCCACATCACGCCCCCCGCGATGGGGATCACGATCGCGGCGAGAACCCACAGCCAATACTGGTCCAGCCAGTGGGAGAACGCCAGCGACCACCGGGTCAGGGGAGGCAGGGAAATGTCCATGCCCGACCCCGTGAACAAGCCCGCCGTCGCGGGCACAATGTACCAGACGTACCAGACCATGGCTCCAATCATCCCAACCGTCGTTACCGCCGGCATAATCATGGCACTCCGAACCCGCGAGCTGAACTCGTCCTTCCGCTCCATGAAGCGGGCCGTGGCCTCGTAGATTTCGGCCATGTTCCCGCTCTTGGAGGCGATCCCCAGCATGTACGCGGTGAATTTCCCGAGCTTGTCCCGGTGTTTGTTGAAGGCCTTCTCGGCGTCCATGCCGCCCTTCAGGTCCGAGTTGAGGTCCTTGATCACCTGCTTCAGGCTCTTCGAGGACACGTCGTTCACCAGCATCTGCAGGACCTCGTCGAAGGGCAGATTTTCGCGGAGCAGGTTCGCCGCGAGCCGGACGAACATAATGATGTCCTGCTGAGGCGGCGAGAACTCAAAGTCGAACCACTTTCGCCGAACCTTAAGGACCTTTACGCCCATGCCCTCCAGGGCCTCTTCAACCTCTTCGGCCGAAAAGGCCTTCTGCTCGCCCTCTTTGACCGTGCCGTTCGGGTGACGCACCTTGTAGTAGTAGGTGCGCCGCTGCGTGAGCTCCGAGAGCGAAAACCCGTGCTCTTCGGCGAGCTGTTCGATCTTGTCCTGCGCCTTGCTCTTCGACGAGGCCATGACGGTCCCCTGGACGGGGTGGCCGCCGGGGGTCACTCCCTGAAAGCGATACTCGCGAATAGCCATGATCAGAACGATCCGTAAGGCACGTTGACGGTCGGGGATGGGGTTCGGGCCTATCACCAGCCGCAATACCCGTGCCTCATCGTTCCAGGCTGTCTGGCGGAACGTCCCAACTGTTCTGTGACCGACGAGGACGGGTGTGAAGGGCGTTGTAACACGGAAGCCGCGTGCCCGGGCGGGCGACGCGGCGATCGGCGCGTTGGACGTGGAGGAATGAGCACGGTGAAGGGGTACGGCCCGTCAGTTCGCTTCGGCCATCCTTGATCGGCCACAGCCACGACCGAAGTCTCGCCTGAACGATCCTCGGCAAACGCATACGGGAGCAGCCCCCCACGCTCCTATCCTGCGTGCACACTCTCATTCAGACGGACTCCGGTCTCACGTCGTGGCACCTGCTGGCCGGGCACGCTCCATTCCACTTGCGGTTGCTTCCCGCTGGGACGACCCTCACGCACGGGCCGCCCCGGTCTTCGCTCGGAATGAGTAACTCCACGTTCCAAAGGTTTTAGCTGAACGAGGTGGTAATTGCGTCGGTGTTGGATTTTCCGTCGTTCGCGTTACTCGGATTGACCGTCACCGACACATCCTTCGGCGCATCGTTGCTCGTGCACTTGACCGTCATCTCGTCCGCTTTGGACTGATCCTGAATCGTGCACGTGCCGCTGCTTCCGGCGCCGTCTGCCTTCACCTGCTTACCCTTTTTGTTGCCCGTCGTCTCGTACCCGAGGGCGTCGGCAACGTCCGCCCCCTTCACTTTTCCACTACTTAGATCAACTCCTCCCATCTGCTCGGGACGGCCGGCGAGCCCCTGAATGTCAGAAGCGATCGCCGTTCCCCGCTGAACGAGGGCGTCCTGCGACGCCTGGGCCTGGTTTTCACTGAAGGCCTGAATGCCGGCGACCGTGGCGAGTCCAACGATGACTGTGCTGAGAACGAGAAGTAAAAGCTGCTGCTGTCCCATGGTACTGTTGGTCGTCAATTAGAGGTGTGAGCGAATGAGCCCCGGACCTCTTTCGAGACTCTTCACCCCTGTTATCGACACAACGTGGGACTTTTAAAATGAAATGATAGGGTGCCCCGCTGGAATGCGTCCGTGCACCCCGGAGACAGAACATGACAAGCACAGCTGGGGACCTGGACGCGGGCCAGATCCTTTTGCGGAAGGGGCCGGACGCAGTGACGTACCGACACCCTCCGACCACTCGATTGCGTCCATGGAAAGGGCGATTGTTGACCTACCCCCATTGACGGTTCGCCCGTGCCGGGGATGAGCCCACTCGGGAAAGCCCGTCCAGGATACGACCAGGGCCGGAGTGTTTTCGCAGAGCGGGTGAGACAAAGCCGAAGTGCTGCGATTTCCTACAGTCTCCCGGCCTACTTTTAGCCACACGGACCCGAGTAGACGGAGAGGGACTGCTCTCACCCGTCATTAGAGTTGGGGCGTCCCGGCTCCGGTCAGGATCAGGAGAAGACGTGTTCGGGACCAGAATCCGTGATTCGCTCGGCGGCACCGGTTGCTCCTTCGTGTGGGCCGGTACATTCTCACGAAGGGGCGACGAGCGTCCTCCTTGAGATGAGTGACCCTACAGCATTGCGGGCTCGGCCGCGGACCCGTCGTCGTGATCTCCGTCCTGGCTCGCCTCGCTGGGCTCGTCGCTCATGCCAAGGCCGTCCCCCGTTCCCTTAAGCGGTTCCTTGTGGACCTCCGCTTCTTCCTTGAGGGCGCTGGACCGGAGATGGACGTACCCATCCTCCTGCTCCACAGAGTACGACGAAAAGTTCTCGTCGGCCCAGTCCAGAATTTTGTAGATTTCTTGGCCGAGCTGGTCGGCGTTGAGCTGTAGCCCAACGACGTGATCGTTTTCTCCTCGAAAGCAGTAGTGCATCGGGTAGTGGGCGTTCGTAATAATGTCAGGAATCCGCAGCGAACGTGGACGAGAAGAGGCATCATCTCCCTTATTTCCACGATAGAGAAACCAGCAACATCCGATCCAGGCGCTCATCCACCGCACCAACGGTGACATTCCGGCAGCGCACCCTCGATTGCACCGAGTGATGGTGACAGGGACGACATCCAAGCGCACCCCAGCAATCTTCTCTGGTCCTCTGTGCTCGGGACCGTCATCCTCGGCACCGGCCTCGCAGGGGCCATTTTCCTCTTCGTAGGACTCGTCCTCGTGAAAATTAGCGTCCTGGGGGCGGGGAACCTCGCCTTGAGATCGCTTCCCCAGAGAACAAGATGGCGACGGAATCGTCGGATTCCGCGGCCAACCCGACGAGTGAGGGGCTCGGGGCCACCCGAACGGCACCGGAATGGTGGGATCCCGGCACGTACGAGGTGCACGTTGGGCTCGGGGACGCTAACAGTCTCAAGGCAAAATTGACAAGCGAGGCAGCGGAGAGCCCCAGTACGTAGGTCGTCGTTTCCCGGGCTTTCCTTGAGACCGGAGACCATTCCTCTCAAC
>PXTG01000118.1 GCA_003023365.1 Bacteroidetes bacterium QH_7_62_13
CATTCGATTGAAGAACAGCAGCACTATGTATTGAGTCGGCTGGACGAAGACCCCCAAGTGTCTTTCCACGCACTCGTTGAGCGTCGATCCAAGGGATTTGTGATTGCGACGTTTTTGGCGGTTCTCGAGTTGGCTCGTCAGCACTATCTCCGACTCCACCTAAGGGACGACCGATCTGATTTTCTGGTTGAGGAACGAGATGAAAAACCACTTCAGCCGAACGATTCTGCACTTGGAGAGATGCCTCGACCGTCAGGGGATGGGGCCGTTGGAGACAAACCGGCGTAGATAGAACAAGCACCATTGTTTCCGTTATTGCATATGCCCGAAAACGACGAACCAGTTGGAGATCACGAAAACGAAGGGGAGAGGGTGGAAGCATCCTCCTCGAACGATCAATCGAGGGGGACTGCCACCGATGATCACAGCCTTGAAGAAGCCGTAGAGGCTCTCATATTCGCCGCGGACGAACCGATTGAGGCTTCTAAGATCCTCGAAACTGTTGCGGAGGTGACGGGACGAACTGACCTTACGACTGACGAGATCGAAGCCTCCATTCGCCGGCTCAACGATGAATACCAGTCTTCAGGCCGGGCGATTGAAATACACGAATGGGGCGACGGCTATCGCATGGCTACTCGATCGGCGCTTTCTCCCTTCGTGAAGACCCTTTTCGTGGGAGAGCAGGACACGAGTCTTTCACGGTCCCTCATGGAAACGCTTGCCGTGATCGCGTACCGACAGCCCGTCACACGGCCGGAAGTTGACTTCATTCGAGGTGTAAACTCCGATTACGCGATCCGGAAACTTCTGGAGATGGGCCTCGCGGACGTGGAGGGCCGCGCCGACTCACTAGGTCGCCCTCTCCTGTACGGCACTACGTCCCGTTTCCTCGAACAATTCGGCCTCAGTAGCCTGGGCGATCTGCCCACTCTGCGGGAGGTAGAAGAGCTCCTCGACGATCCTGCCTTCGACGAAGAGCGCGCAAAGCTTCTTCAGCTGGACGCAGAGGAAGATGTATCCGTCGAGGTAGCCCAGGAACTCAGTGAAAGTGAGGAGGGGGATACCCCGTCGGTCGAAGAATAGGAAACGGACCTTTTCAGCGAAGCCGCGTGTTCAAGATTTGCCTTGATTTGAGACAAGCGCCCACACTCTATGTCATCGGACGACGATGTCGCAGCGACAGATGGAATGCGGATCAACAAATACATTGCCCACACGGGCTATTGCTCCCGCCGTGACGCCGATCAACTCGTTGACGAAGGGCGCGTCGCAGTCGATGGAGAACGCGTGACTGAACATGGTACACGCGTTCAGGAGGGCCAGACCGTGACGGTCGACGGAGAGGTCTTGCGCCTCCGCTCTCTCGAACACATTCTCCTCAACAAACCGAAGGACACCATAAGTACCACCGACGACCAGAAAGATCGTCAGACTGTTCTTGATGCGGTCGGTGTCCCTGACGACAATCCATCAGGTCTTTTTCCGGTGGGTCGGCTGGACAGAAATACGACGGGTGTGCTCATCATCACCAATGATGGGGATTTGGCGCATCGGCTCATGCACCCCCGGTATGAGGTTGCCAAAATTTACTATGTACGAACGCAAAAGCCCGTAAAGCCTCACCAGATTGATCATCTTCGCCGAGGGGTCGACCTGGAGGATGGGCCTGCCTCGGCCGATCGGGTGGCCTACTTGGATCCGAACTCGAAAACGGACATAGCGCTCGAGTTGCACGAAGGCCGGAATCGTCAGATTCGCCGTATGATGGAGAGGCTCGGCCACGACATTGTGCAACTGGAGCGTGCCAAGTATGGGACGCTTACGACCGGCAATCTACGGCGTGGAGAATGGCGGCGACTCACTTACGACGAGGTTCGTACACTCCGAAAACGTGTTGACCTTGAGTAATTCTCTGACTTCCCAACCTTCATTGTAATGGACGAAACAGCGACCAACGGTACTCTACAATCCGCAAAAGACCGTAAGATTCGTGCGGAGGGCCTGACCTACGACGACGTATTGCTCGTTCCGAGGCGTTCTTCGGTAATGCCCCGGGAGGCCAATACCTCTTCCCATTTGACACCAAACATCGAGTTGAACGTCCCAATCCTTTCCGCGGCCATGGATACGGTGACGGAAGCGGACATGGCCATAGCCATGGCCCGCGAAGGAGGGGCGGGCGTCCTTCACAAAAATATGTCGATCGAGGAACAGGCCGCCGAGGTGCGCCGCGTGAAGCGCTCGGAGAACGGAATGATCATGGATCCGATCACAATTTCTCCGCACGACACAGTGGCCGACGCCCGTGACATGATGAGTCACTACTCCATTGGCGGCATCCCGGTCGTGGATGAGTCGAACAAGCTTGTGGGGATTGTGACCAACCGGGACGTTCGCTTTGAGCTGGACGGGGGGACCCCGATCCGGAAAATGATGACCCAGGAGGATCTTATTACGGTTCCAGTCGGGACGACTCTCGACGAAGCCGTTCGCATCCTCCAAGACCATAAGGTTGAGAAGTTGCCGGTCGTCGACGACGAGGGGTATCTGAAGGGCCTCATCACGTTCAAAGACATTCGCAAGCGGCGAAAACACCCGAACGCCTGTAAGGATGAACACGGCCGGCTTCGGGTTGGGGCCGCCGTCGGAATTACGCCCGATGTGCTTGATCGAGTGGCAGCACTCGTCGAGGTCGGTGTCGACTTCGTCGTGGTGGATACGGCCCACGGACATGCCGACGGTGTCATTGAGACTGTAGACGAGATTTCTGCGCGCTTTGAGGGAGAGGCAGATGTCATTGCCGGAAACGTAGGGACCGCGGAAGGGACTAGAGACCTCATTGAGGCTGGGGTTGACTGTGTTAAGGTGGGCATCGGTCCGGGTTCGATCTGCACGACTCGTGTTGTTGCTGGGGTCGGCATTCCCCAACTCACGGCAATCATGGAATGCGCCGAGGTTGCGAAGGCGGAAGGAATTCCCATTATCGCCGACGGTGGGATTAAGCAGACGGGAGATATTTCGAAGGCACTGGCGGCCGGCGCAAGTTCTGTGATGATCGGAGGACTTTTCGCGAGCGTCGAGGAAAGTCCCGGCGAGACTATTATCTATGAGGGCCGGAAGTATAAATCATATCGTGGCATGGGCTCCGTCGGGGCGATGGGGGCCGGAAGCAAAGACCGGTATTTTCAGGACGCTGAGGATGACTTGGAGAAGCTCATCCCGGAAGGAGTAGAGGGCCGGGTTCCGTACAGCGGGACGCTGAGTGAAGTCATTCATCAAATGAGTGGGGGCCTGCAGGCGGCCATGGGATATTGTGGCTGTGAGACCGTCGAGAAGCTCTATGAGGAGGCTCAATTTGTGCGTACCACGGCTGCTGGTATTCAGGAAAGCCATCCACACGATGTGGAGATCACGCAAGAGTCTCCGAATTACTATTCGGGGCGTAAAAGTCGAGACTGACCACCATGGGAATGGGGGCCTTACTTCCTATTAGATTCAGTTCAGCATGGCAAATCGACTCCTTCAAATCCGCCAGCGCCTCGCTGACTTTGATGCTGAGGCCCTCTTGATTTCTTCACTCCCAAATATCCGATGGGCTTGCGGTTTTACGGGCTCGAACGGGCTGCTCCTCGTCAGCCGCCGGAAGGCGGTTTTTGTTACGGACGGACGCTACACGGACCAGGCTCAAGAGGAAGTGGAGGGCGCCGAGGTTGTCATTGCCGATAACGGCCTTGTATCTCGTCTTGTGGATCTCGGTTTTTTAGATGATCTATCCCAGGTTCTTTTCCAGGCGGACCACGTAACCGTTTCGAAGCAGACCGCACTTCGAAAGCATCTTTCCGACATCGAGTGGATGGGGGAGAGTCAACTCCTAGCGAACGACGTCGCATCGAAAGAATCGGCCGAGGTAGACCAAATTCGTCGGGCCCAAAACCTTACGGAGTCTGTCTTTGAAGAAGTGATAAGCCTGGTTGAGCCCGGAATGACCGAAAAGGAGGTGGCCGCGGAGATCACGTACCGCCACCTCAAACGTGGGGCCGACAAGATGTCCTTCGATCCGATCGTAGCGTCCGGTCCGAATGGGGCCTATCCGCACGCTCCTCCCACTGATCGACAGCTTCGTGAGGGCGAACTCATTGTGTTAGACATGGGCTGTTTTCTCGACGGGTACGCATCCGACATGACCCGTACAGTCTCATTGGGACATCCGCCGTCGGCAGCGCAGCGTGGGTACGAGGTCGTGCAGACCGCACAGGAGAAGGCACTCGACGTAGCGAGGGCTGGGCTTACCGGAAAAAAATTGGATTCGGCAGCTCGAACGGTCATCGAAGGCGCGGGGCTGGGGGACTACTTCTCCCACGGACTCGGTCATGGGATTGGTCTTCAGGTTCACGAGTGGCCCCGTGTTTCGAAGACAGAAGAGAACGAATTGACTGAAGGAGCCTGCGTAACAATAGAGCCTGGGGTGTACGTGCCAGAGCAGGAGTATGGAGTTCGGATAGAAGACATTGTCGTCTTGAACACGAACAGTTGTGAGAACCTGACGAGCACTTCTAAGGAATTGCGCATTCTTTGAGTGCAGGTAGGAAGGATGAGAGATTCTGGCCCATGGCGGTCTGTATTACTGTTATTGCAATGTTATCTAAAAAATGAAAAACTGGCGGGTAACGACCTTGCTGGCGGTAGTTTTTTTGGTACCGCAGCTTTCCCTGGCCCAAAGAGCACAGTCACCAGTAGAGCTAATTGTTCGAACTGAAAGCAGTCATTCATCACTGGGGAAGAGGCTCCAGTCCAGCGCGCCTGCCAAGAACCTGCCTGATTCCCTCTTCCGGGGCGTCGATTCCGTTTCTGATGTTTACGGCCACGCAGGACCTGGACAGAAGAAAGGTGGGGAAAACCACACGACGCCTCCAGTATTTCAGCTACAGGTTGCGGACTCAACTGCGCTGCGTCGGTTGCGCAGCCAATGGGAGCAACACCCGGACGTTCGATACGCCCATCCAAATTTTCAATTTCGTCTCCAAAGTCAATCCGGGGATGATCCTCCCATCTTGCGAGAGAAAAACTTCCTGGCTGATAGCCTGGATCACCTCCGCGTGACACAGGCGCTCGATGGATGGACCGTTACCAGCGGGGACGCTGCTATCACGATCGGCGTTATTGACACTGGGTTTTACATCAATCACCCAGACCTCGAAGATCAGATTGCAGTTAATGACGCGGAGGATATCAATGGCAATGGGACCCTGGATCCCTTTCCTGTCGAGAAGGGAGGAGATGTGAACGGCATTGATGATGACGGCAACGGCTACACTGACGACGTCATTGGATTCGATTTTGTTGATCGATCGTCGCCAATCCAGAGCGGAGAGTTTGTTAATCGCGATCCAGACCCCTCTGCTGATCAGGAAGGAGAACCGAATGGTCACGGAACGGCTGTTGCGGCCGTAGCGTCGGCAAAACCGGGGGATCCTCTCGCCGGTATTGCCGGCGTTGCGCCAGACGCCCAGATCGTTGCTCTTCGGGCTTTCGGTCGGGACGGGATCGGCCAATCCGACGACATCGCAGCAGCGATCATGTACGGTGCCCAACGTGATCTCGATGTTCTGAATCTTTCGTTTGGACGAGAGCGAGCTGTTCCCCTGATCGAAGACGCTATAGACTACGCCAATCAAAAAGGCACGGTGGTCGTGGCGTCTGCGGGCAATAAACTGACAGACGATCCACATTATCCGTCTGACTACCCCAATGTGTTGTCGGTCGCCTGGCTCGGAGAAGACGGCTCCCTCCCCCAGATCAACCAAAGTCGATACGGGATCGGGGTGGATCTGGGAGCGCCCGGAAGTAACGTGTACACGGCGGATATCCCACCAAAAAACCAGGAGTCTTACGAACGGGACGATCTGTACGGTGCATTCAGCGGATCGTCGTTTTCCGCTCCGCAAGTAGCCGGTGCAGTGGCTCTTCTCCGGTCTGCAGATCCGTCGTTGTCACCTGGATCTATCCGGAGCATCCTGACGGGTACGACGGAAGATATCGAGGGGATGAACTGGGATCATCAGACGGGCGGAGGCCTCTTGAATGTCGAACAAGCCCTCACACGAACCTATCCGGCCCGAACGGAAATCATTTCTCCCGAGCACAACCAAGGCATGGAGGGGGCTTCCGCGATTGCGATCACTGGGACGGCAATCGACCCGGCGTTTGCCCACTACGCGTTGTACTACACCGAAGGAACCCGCAATCTTGGAGAGCGCCGAGACCCGTGGATCGAGATTACCGCCCCAACGTCCCGACAGATACTCAACGACACCCTCAGTGTGTGGTCGTCTCAGGAAGTCTCGGACCTCGATGAAGGGGCGTACACCCTCCGTCTCGTGACTACCCTTCGCGACGGGCGCACCATCGAAGACCGTCGACGGTTCCGTATTGATCGTTCCCCGCCGGAATTTGATCGTACCATCTTCGACGCCGGACGAGTCGACGGAGAATACGGCATCCTATCGGAGATAAAGACAGATGACGTCACGCGTCTGCGCATGCGGGTTCAGCTGGGCGACCGTACTCGTTGGGTTCGGAGCGAGCACGAGGCCCGGCACCACGGAATGACGTGGGCCGATAAGAGGGGGACCGGCGGCACCGCGACTGTGAAGTTGAGTGCCGAGAATACGAGTGGACTGACCACCTCACTCGACACGAGTCTCCGCATTCCGGTCTCGAACGAAAATCCGCGCCTGTTCCAACGCACGACTACATCGATTCCCCAAGGACGTCCCCTACCGTCCCCCGTAGATTTCGACGAGGATGGGCTGACTGAGGTATTGATTAACCAGCTTACCCCGAATGGGCTTTCCGATACCCTTCGAACATTCGAGTGGAACGGATCCGGCTTCATCCCCGCCGATACGTTTCGGGCAGGTCGTTTCTCGCCCAAGGACGTCGGGGATACAAACGGAGACGGGCTCCAGGAACTTCTGCTTCAAAAGGGCCGCGGCACGGTACTATTCGAACAAACTTCCGACGGAGCTTTTCCTGAGGATCTAATCTTCGCTGATACGAGCCGTGCGGCGGATGGAGCGGGCGAAACAGTAGAAGGGTCTCGGTTGACTAATCTGGATGGGGACGAGCGCGGAGAGGTCGTAGGAACGTTCCAAAGACAATGGGCGGTGTTAGAACGGAAAAAGGCCGGATTTCAAGAGGTTGCCCGCCTTCAGAACCCAACTGTTCCCGGCCCCGATTCGATGAGGGGAAACCGGTTCGATCTGGTTGAATCTGCCAGCGGAGATTTCGATGGGGACGGCCAAGGGGATCTGCTGGTGGGGGACCGAGACGGCGATCTCATTGTCTACGAGAAGAGTGGCGATGATCAGTTCGAGCCCGTGTGGACGTTTGAGACGGATCGCCTACGGGCAGGTGCCCAATTTGCCGTGGGTGACTTTTCCGGATCGGGACGAATGGATTTTGTGACGGCGAGCACGAACGATGCGTCGCCCTCCATCACCTACTACTCGGTATGGCGCCGCACCGGAGACGATGCCTACGAACGGGCATTTCGACTGTCCATTGGAGGGGCGTTCCTGCCTGCGGACGGTGGACTCGAAAGTGCGGATTTCGACGGAGACGGTCGTCCCGAGATCGGAATTGCACACCCACCGTCGCTACTGGTTTTGGATCGTGCGGGCGATGGGTCCTGGCGGGTGCTGTACGAAGACCGGAATTCCAAGGTATTAGGTCGTGGATTTCTTGCCGCCGATGTGTCCGGGACTGGATACCCGTCCATCATCGCTCCAACAAATGACGGAAAAATGGTTCGGTATCGAACCAATCCGGATGCATTGGCCGTCGAGCCTCCGCAGTGGGTTCGTTCACGGCCTGGGGGGGCTTCCTCCACAAAGCTCTCGTGGCGGTCGGCGGGCGTCGACTCTGTCACCGTGTACGCCGGACCTTCCCAGGCGCAGCTCAATCCGGTCGAGACGACGTCTGACTCTTCGACGACAATTTTGGGAGCCAAAGAGCAACGGTACGCACTAACAGCATGGAAAGCGGGTCAGCAGTCCCCATTGTCACCAACGCGAACCGTCCGCCCTCATTCCCCGGCCACGGTCAACAACGTATCGTATCCCGGGCCTTCCTCGATCGAACTTCGATTCTCGGAGCCGCTTGCCCCTAACATCAATCCAGAACAGTTTCCCCTCGAATCGACCGGTAAACACCCGTCGGCCCTCAATCTGAGCCGGACGGGGGAGAGCGTCACCCTGCAATTCGATTCTATAAAGCCCGGTTATGCGGGCCGTCTTACCTGGCCCGACCTAGCCGATACGAGTGGCCTAGCCGTAGGAGAGACCGGTGTAGAGGTCGCGTTTCCCAAAGCCGACAAGCGCACTCTTTTCGTGGAAGAAGCACGCATTCTCAGTCAGAACCGTGTACAACTGGCCTTCAGTGCGCCGGTTGATCCCTCTGTGGCCGAAAATCGAAGTCGGTACACGGTACGCCCCCGTGGACATGTGACTGAGGTGCGTGTTATGGAGGACTCCTCAAGCGTGGTGAGCCTCCAGGTGGACGGTCTCGTGCTCGGAGCCAGTGGGGAAGAGTCCTCTCTGACGGTTGACGGGCTGGTTGGAGTCGACGGAAGTCGGTTGTCAAAGGAGGGAGCAACTGTCCGTCTCACCAGACCCGCCGACGACCTTTCTCGGGTGTTTATTTATCCCAATCCGTATCGTATGAGTCGTCACGAGGACCCACTGACGATAGCCGGGCTCCCCACTGAGGCGTCGATTCGCATTTACACCCCCACCGGACAACTCGTGCGCACGTTGTCCTCGACCCAAAACCGAAATGGGGGGCGGCGCTGGGATCTTCGGGACCAGCGTGGGGATCGAGTCTCATCGGGCGTTTATCTGTTCAGAATTAACGCTCCGGATGAATCGCCCGTTCTCGAGAAGGCCGTGGTCATCCGATAGATACAGGTCCCCACACCCAAAATGATTAGGGGGTATTCAAGACCGCGACGAGCGCGAGGAGTCATGAGCTTTCCCAGGCCCCATCACTTGCGGTTCGGTCGTGTCGTAACGGGGGGCGTAGCCCTGGGATTACTCTCGTGCCCCTTGCTTGCCGCGTCGCCCACGACGTGGCCCTATCTTGTTGCGACGGTCTTCCTTACATCCGGGACGCTTTTTTTTCTTTGGAAGCGAGATCCCCTCACGAAAGAACAAGTCCTCTGGGGGGCGTTGATCTTGCGTATC
>PXTG01000093.1:0-23801 GCA_003023365.1 Bacteroidetes bacterium QH_7_62_13
AGGGGCCGGGGCAAACTGTAAGGGAATTTCCTACAGGGTTACAGATCGGGCGAGTGCATGGAGGCGACCGGGTCGTCGTCCGCCCCCGCGGAGGCGTGGGTCTGGCGGGGCAGGGTACAGGTGACGACGGTTCCTTCGCCGAGAGTGCTGTTAATGTCGAGGGTGCCGCCGATGATGCGGGCCCGGTAGTTCATGATGCGGACCCCTATGCCGTCCCCCTCGGCGGTGTCGGTTTCGTCGAAGCCGGCTCGCAGGTCGGCCTCGGTCGCTGCCTGGGCACGCACGAAGTCGTCGTGCTCGCGGACGTCGGAGAGACACTTTGGCTCATTCTCCTCCCACACGGCACCGGGGAGCCCTTCGCCGGGGGCAAAGGTTAGCTGGTGGGGGGCCGTCTCGAACCTCGGGTGGGAGCGGGTGGTGTGTCGCCACGTTTCGGCGCTCTCCAGCTTCGTTTCGTCGGCATTGGGCACCCAGAGTTCGCCACAGTCCCACGCCAGTTGGTCACAGATGACGTCGAGGAGGCGGGGGGCAGCACTGGCCAGCGAATCCGACTCGGTGAAAATATGGGCGGCCCGTCCTCCAACGTATACAGAGGATGGGCGATGCCCCGCAGCAGGGCCGCTAATCCTCCTACACCTTCTCGCGACGTCGGCGGATACTCCATCGGCACCCGCTTGCTCTCCTTACTTAAAAACTACCCCGAGGTTTAGCGTCGGGGGTTGCCGTGGTAAAGGTGCTGCGGACCGGGACGTGGATCTACTGGTATTGTGGACGGACGCTCCGTCAAACCTTTCTCCGGGTTCAGTGATCAACCGACCTCTTCGCCGTGCCGCGTGTCAGATCCTATTCGTCGGACTGGAAACCAACGGGCCCGGAGTAAAGTGTTGATGATGCCCTGATGGAACGGAGCCGAGGGCATGATCGCAGTCCTAGGTTCGAATCCCCAGGGCGAAGCGTGGGCGGTTCTCAGAGGTGGACGTGGCCGGTGTGGGCGAGGGAGAAAAAGGAATTTTTCCCCAATGCGGATTGCAGTAGCCATCCCTGGCTTGCGGACCGGGCCCAAACACTGTTTCTTGAGTCTACAGCTTCTCGCTGGTCTGTCGCGGCAGCCCCCCTACGAGTACTGCTTCTTCTTACCGTTTCCCAGTAGCCTTATGCTCTTTCAACAAATCACCGACAAAAAACTCTCGCAGTACGCCTACCTCATCGGGTGTCAGGCCACCGGTCAGGCCCTTCTCGTGGATCCGGAGCGCGACATCGATCAGTACCTCGACCGTGCCGAAGAGGAGGGAGTCGAGATTGTCGCCGTCACCGAGACGCACATTCACGCCGATTTCCTGTCCGGGGCCCGCGAGTTCGCCGAGCGCTTCGACACTACGCTCTACCTCTCGGACGAGGGGGACGAGGAGTGGAGGTACGAGTGGGCGCGGGAGCCGAAGGAATCCGGGGGAGCGTACGAGGTCGAGTGGTTGACTGACACGGACACCTTCACGATTGGGAATGTTGAGATCACGGCGCTGCACACGCCCGGCCACACGCCGGAGCATCTCTCCTTTCTCGTGAGAGATGAGGGGGCGGGGGCCGACGAGGCCATGGGCCTCATTACCGGTGACTTCATGTTCGTTGGGGATCTCGGGCGTCCGGATCTCCTGGAATCGGCGGCGGACGTAGAAGGCGCCATGGAGCCGTCCGCCCGAACCCTGTACCGGTCCGTGCAGCGGGTGTTGGACCTGCCGGATCACTTGCAGGTGTGGCCGGCCCATGGGGCGGGATCGGCGTGCGGGAAGGCGCTCGGGGCGGTGCCGCAGTCCACACTCGGGTACGAGAAGCGGTTCAACCCGATGGTCGATGCGGCCCGCGAGGACGAGGACACATTCGTCGACGCCATCCTGGCCGATCAACCGGAGCCCCAGATTTATTTTGCCCGCATGAAGCGGGATAACAAGAACGGACCGCCGGTTTTGGGTCAGCTCCCGTCGCCCCGAAAATTGACCGAGAAGGAACTGCACGAAGTCGCGGCCGACGAGGAGACCCTCGTTATCGATACGCGGCTCGACCGGTCGGCCTTCATGGCCCGTCACATTCCGGGCAGTCTCTGCGCGCCGATGAACAATGCCTTCAATACGGTCGTCGGCTCGCTCGTCGAGGACGAAACCACCCCCATCGTGCTGATCATAGACGAGGCGGACGTGGAGGAGGCCGTCCGCGACCTCGTGCGCATCGGGTACGACAACGTGGTGGGGTTCGCGGAGATCGACACGCTGCAGCGGTACTTTGAGAACGATCGCCCGAGCGAGACCATCGACGAGATCACCTTTGACGACCTGGAGGAGGATCGGACGAAGGAGACCGCGGCGGTCCTCGACGTGCGGTACCGGTCCGAGTACGAGGAGGGTCACGTGCCCGGGGCCCTCAATGCGTCGTACACCCGCATGCCCGAATACGAACGGGACCTGCCCACGGATAAAACCCTGCTCGTGCACTGCCGGACGGGCAAGCGGGCCGCCGCGGCCAGTGCGTTCCTGCGTCGAGCCGGGCACGAGGTCGTCTGGGTGAATGACGACATTGCAGACTACGAAGCGACCCGTGCCGAGGCCGTGGGGGCGTAGAAACGCTGCTTCTCCTACGGAATGCTCGTCCGTTTGTCCCTTTTACCTGTCTGTCCTTTCTCTCATGTACGCGGCCTGGGTAGGTGCGCTTTGCGTCGGGTTGGTTCTCGGTCTTCTCGGCTCTGGCGGATCAATTCTTACGGTGCCAGTGCTGGTGTACCTGGTGGGGGAGCCCAGTAAGCTCGCCATTGCTGAGTCGCTCGGTATTGTAGCCCTCATCAGTCTCTTCGGGGCCGTCCCGCTCGCCCTTCGAGGGCGCGTGAGTTGGCGAAGTGTGGGCTGGTTCGGCGGCCCCGGCATCGCGGGCGCCTATCTTGGGGCGTCCCTGTCGCAGTTCATGTCAGGGGCCCTCCAGTTAGCGATCTTCGCCGTTGTGGTGGTGGGAGCCGCGTTCATGATGTTTCGCAAGACGCCCCCTGCGGCCCCCGATAAGCCGGATCGGCTGTACTGGAAGGTGATGCTGGATGGGCTGGGGGTCGGCGTGGTGACGGGCCTCGTGGGCGTGGGCGGTGGGTTTTTGATCGTACCGGCCCTCGTGATTCTCGGGGGCCTGTCGATGCACCGGGCGATCGGGACCAGCCTCGTCATCATTGCCCTAAAGAGCATCAGTGGATTCATCAAGTACATGGACGTGATGGAGGCGGTCGGCCATTCGATTCACTGGGACCTTGTGCTAATCTTCTCGGCGATTGGTATCGTGGGCAGCTTCGTCGGGGGGCGGCTCGGGGCGTACGTTCCACAGGCCCGTCTCAAACGGGGCTTTGCCGTCTTTCTGGTGCTCATGGGCGTTGTGATACTTGGGCAAAACGTCGTGGAGATGCTCGGTTGACCCCAACGTCTCCCCCGACCCGTTGGGAAGTCCCCGTGAAAGAAGGGCGGGTGGATGGCGTCGCGTGTGGCGGGCAGGTTGGGCCGTTGATTAATCGGTTCGGCGGGNNNNCAATCGCTCCCTCGACGATGGCCCGACGCCTCCTACACATGAAGGACAAAATTCTGCACGGCAAATGGGGAGGACCGGGTGAACGTCACGAAGCGCTTTTGCCCGGCGCGGAGGACACCGTTTCGGGTTTGGAGGGGCCCCGGTCCCAGTGATAGACCGACCCCGGAGGAGAAATGAGAACGCGCTGACGGGGCCACAGGGGACATCTGCGAAATCCGGGATGGATTCGAGACGCCCGATCGGCTGCTCTCGCCCGGCCATTGGTCCGCTCGTTCGGAAATTCGGGACCTTGCTAGGAGGGAATAATGATGCGTCGACGTCGCGCAGTTTCTCCGTTCAAGGGGGCACTGGGACGCTCATTTCACCATTGGGGTCAATCGGCGTCTGTAGGGGACACTGTCGTCGTCTCCAGAGTATTCCTAACGGCTCTTTCCCGCGAGGGGGACGAACTTGCCGGTTGGTGAGTTCATTGACACAGTCCCTCTATCCGTCGCATCCGCATTGAGCTCGCTCATGATTGAACTGGAGAAATTAGAAAAGATTAAGCACCGCTTCGAGGAGGTTGAGAGCCTGATGGCCGACCCGGAGGTGGCCACGAATCCGGACCGCATGCAGGAGCTGGGGCAAGAGCACAGCCGGCTCGAAGAGGTTGTGGAGGCCATCGACCGCTACGAGAATCTGCTCCAGGAGCGCGAGGACCTACAGGGGCTCGTGCAGTCGGAGAGCGGGGAAATGGAGGAGATGGCCAAGGCAGAACTAGAGGAATTGGAAGAGAAGATGCCGGCGGTCGAGGAGGATCTGAAGCAGAAGCTGATCCCGAAAGATCCGGAGGATGAGAAGAACGCGATTGTCGAAATTCGTGCCGGTGCCGGGGGCGACGAAGCCTCCCTCTTCGCGGGCGACCTCTTTGAGCTCTACACCACCTTCGCCAAGCAGCACGGATGGACCTACGAGATGATGGACGTGTCGCCGGGTACACAGGGGGGCTTCCGCGAGGTGATCGTCGGCATAGAAGGGGAGGACGTGTTTGGCACGATGAAGTACGAGGCGGGCGTCCACAGAGTCCAGCGGGTGCCCGAGACGGAGTCGAGCGGGCGCATTCACACTTCGGCCGCCACCGTGGCGGTGCTGCCGGAGGCCGAGGAGGTGGACGTGGACGTAAGGGAGAGCGACCTCAAGATTGAAACCTTCAAGGCAACCGGCCCAGGGGGGCAATCCGTGAACACCACCGACTCGGCGGTGCGCATCAAGCACATCCCGTCGGGCGTGGAGGTATCGTGCCAGGACGAGAAGAGCCAGCACAAGAATCGCTCGAAGGCGATGCGCGTGTTGCGCTCCCGCCTCTACGAGAAGAAGCTCCAGGAGCAACGCGAAGAGCGGGAGGAGGCGCGTCGATCGATGGTGGGCAGTGGGGACCGCTCCGCGAAGATTCGGACCTATAATTTCCCTCAAGACCGCGTGACCGATCACCGGCTGGAGGGGGACCAGAAGAACTACTCCCTTCAGACGATTGTGGACGGGGACCTCGATCCGATCATCGATGCCCTGCGGGCCGAGGAGAACGCCGAGAAATTGGCAAATCTGTAGCGGCTTCGGGATTCAGGAGCCGTCACACCGTTCAAGTGCGGGGACGAGTCTTATCGAAGAAGAACCCCCCTGTCGGCAGGAGGAGGCAAAATCCTCATGTCGTTTTCAAGGCGATCCTGCGACCTCAACTGCCGGTGGGCGTACATAAGCTTTGGAGTAATCAGCCCGGCCCTCCATCGGGATGGGCCGACTACCCCTGTTCCTCCGCATGCCGACCGCTGTCGGCATTCTACGAGGGGCATGAAGCATACTCATTCCAAAGGGACAAATCATCATGGCTAACAAGTACCAGTACGAGCTCACGTACGTCATCAGTGGGGTCGTTCAGCAGAACCAAGTGGACGACATTGTCCGCAAGGTCAATCACCTGATTGAGAGCAACGGCGGCGACGTCCTCGAAGTCGACGAGTGGGGAAATCAGCGCCTGGCCTACGAGATTGACCGGAAGCGAAGCGGGTACTACGTCAACATGTACTTCAAGGCGCCCGGTTCGTTGATCGAACGGCTTGAACGCGAGCTCCAGATCAACGACGATGTGCTCCGCTACCTCACTCTCCGGATGGACGCGAAGATGAAGCGTCACTACGAGCAGCGCAAGAAGCGCGAGGCCCGGGAGGAAGAAGAGGCGGAGGACGCCGAGGAAGAGGAGACCGACGAATAGGCGTACCCCCTTTTCCCGTTCTTCTAGTTCCATCTGTTGAACCAACCCACGATTGACTTATGGCAGGTCCAGACGATGTCGATTACGAACACATTGAGTACGTAGACTACAAGGACACGGAGTTTTTGGAGCAGTTTATCAACAACCAGGGCAAAATTCTGCCCCGGCGCGTGACGGGCGTTCCGGCGCGTGTGCAGCGCCAAGTCACGAAGGCGATCAAGCGGGCACGGCACCTCGCTCTGCTCCCGTACGTCTCCGAGTCGATCCGGTAGGTTTGACCGGACCGACGACTCGCAACATCTTGGATCGAGAGACCCGACGATACCATGCAGGTTATTCTACTTGACGACGTGGAGCATCTCGGCGAGAGCGGGGAGGTCCACGAAGTGGCCGACGGATACGGCCGAAACTACCTCATTCCGCAAGGGCTGGCCCGCGTGGCCACCGACGGCATGATTCGCCATCAGCGTGAGATCCAGCGCCAGCAGACCCGGAAGCAGCAGGCCAAGAAAGAGCAGGCCGAGGAGATCAAAAACGATCTCGAAGACATGCAGGTCGTCTTTACGGCCAAGGTGGGGGAGGACAACCGCATCTTTGGGACCGTCACGAACCAGCAGGTGGCCGTGGAGCTTTCCAACCGCGGATTTGACATCGACCGCCGCGACATTGAGCTCGACGAGGACATCCGCTTCGTGGGCGCCTACACGGCAACGGTGACCCTCCGCGATGACGTCAGCGCCACGCTCGACATTCAGGTCATTCCGGAGTCCGGATAGTGGGACCGGTCGCGCTGGTCCCGGATTGCGGGGCCCCTCCCGGTGGTCCGCACAGTAACATTTCCATCCCGTCGGCGTACGCAAGCACGGTGCCTCTCGCCTGTTGACTGGATGAGGTGATCGCTGCCTGACGTTCGAATCCGTTTGCCGACCCGATGTCTGCGCTCCGTACCCTCATCGGCCTGACGTCTCTCTTGCTGTTGATTTCGCTGGGTGGCGACGCTCTGGCCCAGCAGGGAGGATCGGCGTCGAAGGTGAACTGGTCTGTATCTGCATCGGACGTCGCGCCGGGGGAAACGGGGGTCCTCACCTTGACGGCCTCGATCGAAGAGGGGTGGAAGATGTACGCCGTGGATTCCCCCCCGCCCAGTCGCGGGGTGTCGGTTGAAGTGGGCTCGTGGCCCGATGGCCTTTCCAGGGCCGGTCCGGTCGAGCAATCGGAGCCGAAACGGGGCTACGACCCGAACTTCGACAAAGAGGTCAGCTACTTCACGAACTCGGCTACAATTCGCGTCCCACTGTCCGCGGAGCAGGGTGCCCGTCTCGGCGAGCGCACGATAGAGGGGAGCGTCACCTTCATGGTGTGTACCGACGAGATGTGCCTGCCGCCGGGCCCCACGTCGTTCTCTTCGAAGATGGCAGTGACGGAGACGGGAGCCGACACGTCTTCTTTCGGCACGGCCACCTCCGTCCCGTCCGCCTCAGAACAGGACGCGCCGAACGACGAGACCACGGCCGGATCCGACGCTCCCTCAGCCGCGTCGACAAGTGGGCTGGAGGGTCGGCAGGCCGACGGCCTGATTGGGTTCCTGCTGCTCGCGATTGGGGCGGGAGGCGCCGCGTTGCTCACGCCGTGCGTCTTTCCGATGATCCCGCTCACGGTCTCCTACTTCACGAAGCACACGGACGACCAGATCGAATCGCTGAAGATGGCGGGGCTGTACGGGCTCGCAATCGTCCTGGTGTTCACGGGCCTCGGCGTAGCCATGTCGATCCTTGTGGGGGCGGCCGGCGCCCAGTCGATTGCCGCCAACCCGTGGGTAAATCTCTTCATCGGAAGCGTCTTTATTTTGTTTGCGCTTTCGCTCCTGGGCCTCTTTGACCTCCGGCTCCCCAGTGGGCTGGTCAACTACTTCAACCAGCAAAGCAACGAGCAGTCCGGGTACGCAGGCGTCCTGTTCATGGCGGTCACCCTGACGCTCGTCTCCTTCTCGTGTACGGCGCCGTTTGTGGGCGCGCTGTTGGCCGCGGCCGCCGGCGGCACGTGGGTGTATCCGGTGGCGGGCATGGCGGCCTTTAGCGCCACCTTTGCGCTTCCGT
Source organism: Bacteroidetes bacterium QH_7_62_13 (assembly GCA_003023365.1). Taxonomy (GTDB): domain Bacteria; phylum Bacteroidota; class Rhodothermia; order Rhodothermales; family Salinibacteraceae; genus Salinibacter. The sequence goes on from PXTG01000093.1 coordinate 7,894, forward strand.
TCGTGGGCTTCGCGCTCTTTCCGAAGGGACTCGATAGCCTTCCCGATTCGGGCAGTTGGATGAACGCGGTTAAGGTGACACTCGGGTTCGTGGAGTTGGCCGCAGCGCTCAAGTTCCTGTCGAACGCCGACCTCGTGTGGGGCACCAATTTTCTGTCGCGTCCCCTCGCCATCGCGATCACGGTGGTGCTGTTCACCCTCGCGGGCCTCTATCTGCTCGGGAAGCTTCGCATGAAGCATGAGCCGCCGGTGGAAGGCATTGGCAGCCTTCGTTTGCTGGCTGCGACGGCGTTCCTGGGTACCGCGCTCTACATGCTGCCGGGCCTCTTCGGGGCACGACTCGGTGCGCTCGACGCCTACTTGCCCCCCCGCCAGGCCGACGACCTCAGCTTGGTGGCCCAGACCGACCCGAGCCGGGAGGCATCCGACTCCGGGAGTGAGTTTGCCTGGCACACCGACGACATTGACGCGGCGTTTGAGGAGGCCCAGCAGGTTAACAAGCCCGTCTTCATCGACTTTACGGGGTACACCTGCACCAACTGTCGGGACATGGAGGCCAACGTCTTCCCGGAGCCGGCGGTGGCCGAGCAGTTCAAGAACGACTTCGTGTTGCTCCGCCTCTACACTGACGCCCCGCCGAAAGGGACGGAGTTCCAGCAGTTTCAGCTCAAGCTGACGGGAACGACCGCCCTCCCGACCTACGCTATCGTCGACCCATCGGACCGATCGCTCATCACCCGCACCAGCGGCACGGCCTCCGTCGAGAATTTTGCCTCGTTTCTCGAACAAGGGGTGACGCAGTTTGACCGCGAGCAGCGGGTTGCTGCCCGGTAATACGCACCGTTCTCCTCTCCCTCATCCAGGTGCCCTCATGTCCGAAGCGTCCAGTTCTGACCTCGCGTACGGCCTGGCGCTGGGGGCCACCGCCGTTGCCGTCGTGATCAGTCTCGTAGCAGTTGGCTTTCTGTACTGGAACGACGGCGATCCACTCATCGCGATCGTAATCCTGGTGCCGCTCGCTGTCGCTGTGTTTCAGGTGGTTCGGCTGCGCCGGCGTCGACAGGAGCACCCAACCGACGACGCGTGAGTGGCGAAGTACTTCCCGTTCCATACGTGGATCTGGAGCCTCTCGGTTTTTCTTTCAGAAAACAATCATTTGGAATCTGCATGGCTGACCTCCGCGAAATTCCGTGTTCCGTTGAGAATGCCCGCGGCGATGCTGTTGATTGTGACGTGCGCTTCGTTGAGGACGGTGGGCCCGACAGGCCCGTTGTTGTCTTCTTCCACGGCTTCAAGGGATTTAAGGACTGGGGCCCGTTCCCGGAGTGGGGGCGTCGTCTCGCGACGTCGGGGTTCGTATCGATCCACATGAACGCCTCCTACAACGGGGTCCATCGAGATCAGCCCCGGGCGTTCACGGAGCTGGACAAGTTCGCGGAGAACACCTTCACCCGTGAGCTCGACGATCTACGGGCCGTGCTCGACGCGGTGGAGAACGAGACGCTTCCCGACGCCCCCATCGATCCCGACCGCATCGGCCTACTCGGCCACTCGCGGGGCGGCGGAACAGTGATCTTGCAAACCGAGCGGGATGATCGAGTAGGGGCCCTCGTGACGTGGTCGTCCGTCTCGACGTTTGTCGACCGCTTCACCGACGATCAAATTGACGACTGGGAGACCCAGGGCTACACCGAGATTCAAAATAGTCGGACCGGGCAGACGATGCGCCTCAACAAGACGCTCTACGACGACACAATGGCCCACGCGGACGAACTAGACGTACCGGGCGCCGCCGAACAGATCGATGTTCCCTGGCTGGTGGTGCACGCCCGTGACGACGCGTCTGTCGACTTCGGGGCGGCTCAGACCCTGACGGGAGCCACCGACACCGCAACGTTGATGGAGGCGGAAGGGGGCCACACGTTCGGGGGCGCGCATCCCTTCGACGGGCCCGTACCAGACTCCTTAAAAACGGTCTGGAACGGGACGATCAACTTCTTCCACACCCATCTACGCGAGTAGGCACTCCCATCCGGGCTGCCCTGCCGCCCATCCCTGATCTTGACTGATCAGGCTGCAATTGGGAGGCGCTGCGTTCGGAACTGGGAGGCGATGGGTGGACGGATACGGGCCCCTCTTCTTGTCCGTCACTGCGTGAGCTCGAGGGGGGCGTCGGGCGCCATTCCGGCCTCCTCCTTGGCCTGTCGCACCATCTGCTCGACGTCCCCCAGCAACTGCCGGGCGTCGTACACGATCCCGTCCTTGATCGTGTATTTCACACCGCCGGCCCGTTCGAGCTCACGGGACTCTTTGTCGAAACGAAGCGCCCCCGTCCCGTAGAGCACCTTCAAATTGGCGAGGGGATTTTCGTCGACCAGGACGAGATCGGCCTTCTTTCCGACCTCCACCGAGCCAATCTCGTCGGCCCGTCCCATGGCCTGCGCCCCTTCCAGCGTGGCCGAACGGATGACCTCCAGCGGGGAGAAGCCCGCCTCTCGCAGAAGCTCCAGTTCCCGCACGTACCCGAACCCGTACAGCTTGAAGATGTACCCGGAGTCGCTTCCGACCCCAACCCGCCCGCCCCGGTTTTTGTACTCGTTCACGAACTGCATCCACCGATCGAAGTGAGTGTCCCATGCGGCTTCGTCCGCGGTAGACCAGAAGTAGTGGTACGACCCGTGATTTTCAAAGCTCGGGTGGAAGAACTTCCAGAGGGAGGGAAGGGTGTAGGTGTCGTGCCATTCGGCGCGGCGGCCGCGCATGAGGTCGCGATTGGCCTCGTAGATCCCGAAAGTGGGGGACATCGTAAAGTCGAGGGCCCGCAGCGAATCGAGTACCATGTCCCATCGCTCCGAGCCCGGCCCGGCGGCCTGTTGCCACATTCGCCCTGCGTAGGCAAACCGGTTTTCCTCGTCCTGATAATTGTAATCGGAGGGGTAGTCCTGAATGGAGCGGTCCGTGTACAAGGCTTCCGGATAGCCGTAAAAGTGCTCACCGCTCGTGAGGCCCCAGGTTGCGGTATCGAGCACGTCGTACCGGGCCGTCCCGGACTGGGCGTGATGCATGGCCGTGCGGAGGCCGTTCGCGCCGGCCTCCTGGATGGCGGCCTTTAACACGTCGGGCGGGGCCTCGAAGAACTTGACGCCCTTGGCGCCCTGCTCCGCGACCATTCGCACCCACTCTCGGGCCTCCTGCGGCGTACTGATTGGGGCCTCCCGTCCGGTGCCGAGGGCCGGGTACACGTCGATGCGAGGGGCCGCGATCTCATTTTGGGCGCTTCGGGTGCTGTGGTCGAGGGTCCAGTCGAGCCCGTTCCCGGCGGCCACCTCCCGCGCGGTGGTCACGCCGTGAGCCATCCACAGCTTTAGGACATATTCGGCGGGCGTGCCCTGAGCCGTTCCCCCGAGGTGGGCGTGCGTGTCGACGAATCCGGGCAGGACGTACATGCCCGACCCGTCAATCTCGCGCGTCCCGCTGGCTGGTCGGGTCTCCTCGTCGATCGGGCCGCCCGGAGCCCCCACGCCCTGAACCGCCACGATCTCATCATCTTCCACCACGATGTCGACGGGGCCGCGGGCGGGCGTCCCGGTGCCGTCGATGAGGGTGGCGCCGCGAATCACGAGCCGATCGTACGGCCCCTGTCCGCGCTCCCGATCTGGGGCGGCCGTCGGGGCGGGATCGGTCTGGGCTCGAACGGCCGCGCCCACGGGGAAGAGGAGGAGGCAGGCGAGGGCAAGAGCGAACAGTCGGTACATGGGAAAGAGGATTCGAACAGTTCGGAATTGCGGAGGGAAGAGACAGCGTCAGGCGGCGCGGACTTCGCTCGGTCAGGAGACCGGGAACGAGAGGTCGGGGGCTCCTCGCTCCTTGGCTGCCGTGTCTCACTCGACGGTACGGCTGGTGTCGAGGGCGGTCGCAAGATCCTGGACGAGGTCCTCGGTCCCCTCCAGCCCCACAGAGAGGCGCACGAAGCGCTCCGAGATGCCCATCTCCTCACGCACGGCGGGGTCGACGCTCTTGTGGGACGTATGGATGGGCTGGGTGATGAGGGTTTCGACGCCGCCGAGGCTCGGGGCGCGGACGGGAAGGGTCAGAGCGTCGAAGAACCCGTCGACGGACGCGTCCGGAACCAGCTCGAAGCTCACCATGCCGCCGAAGCCGTCGAACAGCGACCGGGCCCGGTCGTGGTCGGGGTGGCTGGGTAGACCCGGATACAAGGCGCGATCAACGGCGTCGTGTTCGTCGAGGGCTTCGGCCACGGCCTGGGCCGTCTCGTTCTGTTGCCGCACCCGGACCCCGAGGGTCTTGAGGCTGCGATGGAGGAGGAAGCAGGCCTGTGGGTCCAGCATCCCACCGAGGAGCTTCAGGGTGTATCCCACCTGATCTATGTGCTCGGCCGACCCGGCCACGACGCCCGCGGCGAGGTCGGAGTGCCCGCCAAGGTATTTGGTACCGGAGTGGAGAACCACGTCGAAGCCGAGGTCGGTGGGACGCACGTTGACCGGCGAGGCGAACGTGCTGTCGATCACGGAGACCAACCCATGGGCCTCCGCGAAGTCGGCCATCGCCTCCAAATCAGGCACGCCGAGGAGGGGGTTGGCGATCGTTTCCGCGTAGAGCACGTTCGTATTCGGGGTCAGGGCGTCTTCCCAGTCCGCCGGTCCCTCTCCGGAAACGTCGAAAAGATCGAGCGTGCCGCCGTAGAGCGTGGCGGGGGCCACGAGATGATCGCCCGCGTCGAGGAGCGTCATGAGGACCGAGGAGATGGCGGCCATGCCGCTCGCTGTCACAAGGGCGTCCTCCGTGCCTTCCAGCGAGGCTAATTTCTCGTGGAGGGCCTCGTGGTTGGGCGAATTGTTGTACCGCACGTACCGGACCGTGTCGTCCGGGTCGTCGTGGGTGTAGGTGGCCGTTTGGAAGATCGGGAGAGACACGGCACCCTCAACTCGCGGCTCGGGCTCTCCGTCGTGAATGGCACGGGTGTCGAGATCAGGCATACCCGGTCTGTAGGCGTGTGAGTGAACACAATGAGTCCCCCGTTTCCAAGCTGGAGCAGTGACACCCACGGGCGTGGATCGGAAGAACCCCCCGCCGGTCTGGCACGGTCCGCAGTGGCCCCCCCAACCCCACGCGAGGAACGGGCCGGACACGTTCTTCCGGAACTACAGGGGCGAGGAGAGGGACTGGTTGCGTAGGCGAGACTCCAGCGACGAAACATCTTCTCGGAGTCCGGTGTCCGACTCCAGCTCTTCGTCGATCTTCCGGTAGGCGTGAATCACCGTCGAGTGGTCACGCCCTCCGAAGCGCGTACCGATGTGGGAGTAGGATTCCTCGGTCAACTCGCGGCAGAGGTACATGGCAATCTGGCGGGCCTGAGCGACTGCCTGTTTGCGGGACCGGGACAGGAGATCGTCCTCCGACAGTCGGAAGTAGTCGGCCACCTGCTCGATGATTTCGGCGGCGTCGAGGACGGTCGCTTCCTCGTCGGTATGTTCGCGGAGGTAGCGGCGGGCGGTATCGAGGTCCAGGGTGCCTTCTTCGAGTTGCACAAGGGCGGTCAGTCGCGTGAGCGCTCCTTCCAACTGACGGACGTTGGAGTCGATGCGTTGTGCGATGAGCTCCAGCACCTTCGGCTTTACCTCGATATCCTGACGCGCGGCTTTGCGTTGGAGAATCGCGATGCGGGTTTCCAGGTCGGGGCGCTGAATGTCGGCACTGAGGCCCCACTGAAACCGAGAGAGCAGTCGTTCCTCAATGCCGGGAATCTTCGAGGGGGCCCGGTCGGCGCAAAGGAAGATTTGCTTCCCGTTCTGATGCAGGTCGTTAAAGATGTGGAAGAACTCTTCTTGCGTCTTCTCCTTTTCGCCGAAGAACTGGACGTCGTCAACGATCAGCAGGTTGGCCTGACGGTAGTAGCTGGAGAAGGCGGCGATCCGGTTTTCGCGGACCGACTGCACAAACTGACTCGTGAAGCGATCACTAGAGACGTAGAGGACGTCCTCGGCGGTATTGTGTTCGATGGCGTAGTTGGCGACGGCCTGGGCGAGGTGGGTCTTGCCGAGGCCCACGCCGCCGTACACGAGGAGCGGATTGTAGTTGGTACTGCCGGGCTCCTGCGCCACGGCGTACGCGGCGCTGCGGGCCAGCCGGTTGCCGTCGCCCTCGATAAATTCGTCGAACGTGTATTCGGGGCGGAGGTGCTCCTGGGCCTTCTCGTACAGGGCGGACCGCTCGTCGGCCGAGCCGGCCCCGGACCGCTCAATGCTTGCCAGCTCCTCGGGCGTCGGGGCGGCCTCTCCGGCCACGTCCGCCTCCGCCTCGTCGGCGACGGGGGAGGGGTGTGGGCGTGATGGCCCCTCGGAAGATGTAGATCGTGACGACGCCGGGCTGGGCGACTGATCCGGAGACGCAGCGGGGCCTCTCGCGTCGGACGCGGGGCGGGGAGGCGACGTGTCCCCCTCTGGATTTGAAACGGACGCATCGGAAGAAGGTGTGGAGCGCCCCGTTGCGGGTGGGGCGGAGTCCGACGGCGATTCGGGCTGCTCCGACGAGTCTGGATCGGCAACGATCTCGTCGGGGCGCTCGTCCTCGGGCGCCACCTTGTACTCGACCTCCGTCGGTTCGCCCACGGCCTGCGTCACCGCCTGGTTGATTTCCTGATTGAACCGACTTCGCAGATACTGAATGCCGAAGGGAGTCGGCACCTGAAGCCGAAGCGTCGGGGCCCCCTCGTCGGTCTGCAGGGAAAGGGGGGCGATCGGATCAAGCCAGTTCTGGACCGTTCGCTCCGGAAGGGTGTCGCGCAGGTCGTCGAGAGCAGTTTCCCATGCGTCGGAGGCGGACGGAACCATAGATGAGGAGGTGGACCAAGCGTTCGCGGCGACAGCGAGACGGCGCCGGGAAATTCGGATCGACGCAAACACAACGTAGATTCCAGGCACCGCCTTCGCAACCCCATCATGGGAAAATTTATAGACGAACGGCCAGCCACTGTTGAACGGGATTCGGGGACGAACCCACCATCAATTTCTTTCTGAAACTACCAGGCAGTAAAAAAGAGAGCACCGCTAATTTTTAGTGTCGAGTTACGTGGAATCCCCACACGCCTGGGGCCGCTCGTTTCAGAGCCTGGAACCAGGGGACGACCGCCAATTGCTGAAAACGGTTTCCCCCTCCCCCGACGCCCGTCGGTACGCAGTTTTCATTTTGAGAAACCGGTGTGGACCCGGCTCGGTCACGCCGTCGCAACCGGTCGGCGACGTGGGGATAGAAGTGCCCGCAGCAATGAATCCTCCAGTGCCGAGGAACGTGCAAAGGGTATAATCTCGACCGTTTCGTCCTCGTCCTCCGTTGTCATGCTGTTTCCATTTCCCGTCGCCGGACGCACTCTTTGTGCCCTCCTTGTGGGGCTTGCGAGTGCCGGACTGTCCCTGTCCGCCGTCGCGCAGGATTCTTCGGGCGCCGTGCCCAACCGTGCGCTCACGACGATCGACAGCCTTCGAATAAACGGGGACTTCGACGGGGCTCTTTCGCGGTTGGCCACGCTTCGGGATCGGCGGGGAAACCACGTAGAGATTTTATGGCGCATGTCGCTCACCAAGGTGGATTCGGCCAAGGTTACCGACAACGAGGATCGGGTCAAGACGCTCTATCGGGACGCACTGACCCTGGCGGACGAGGCGTTAGCGGCGGATTCTTCTTCGGCCCGCGCTCACTACGCCAAGGCGGTTGCCGAAGGACGAATCGCCCTCGACGCCGGCACGAAGGAGCGGGTGCGACGGTCGCGGGCGGTCAAGCGACACGCCGACCGGGCGATCGAACTCGACCCTTCCTGGAGCGTGTCGTGGTGAAGACCGTATACGGCGGCCTGCCCGACGCCTCCGCCGAGCAGGCGGTGCGGGATTTCAAGCGGGCGATCGAGTTAACGGACAAACGCTTTCATCGGCTGGAACTCGCCAAAACCTACATGCAGATGGATCGGGAGGACGAGGCGCAGACGGAGTTGAGGACGGTTCTGGAGATGGATCCCCGGGGTCCCTTCGATCAAGAGTACGCACGTCAAGCCAAACAGCTTCTGAAGGAGTTGCGGTGAGGCCGGACTGGTTTGGGGGGGACGCAAGTTTGTCGCTCATTTACAGGCGACGTGGAACGACGACGGAGGGCGCCGATGGGAGAGGGGTGCGTACTGCCTGGGTAATCGTCCGACCGTGCATGCCGTACTCCGCCGAGATCAGCCGTCAACAACCCACTTCGTTTCTTTTCTTGCTCGACCAATCGGCTTCGATGCAGGACCCTTTTGGGGGAGCGGAGAAGAAGGGGGATGCTGCTCCAAGCAAGGCTCGGGTGCTGGCCGATACAGTCAATCGTCTTCTCCAAAACCTTGTCCTCCGGTGTGCGAAGGAGGAGGGGGTCCGTGACTACTTTCACGTGGGGGTGATCGGGTACGGCGAGCGCGTTCAGGACCGTATCCAACCGGCCGACGAGTACGACACCGGCACGGGACTCGTCCCCATTAGCCATCTGGCCGATCGCCCGCGCCGTATGGAGCAACGTGTAAAGGAGGTGAACGATGGCGACGGTGGGACGACGGAGCAGCGTGTGAAGACACCAATTTGGTTCGACCCGCAGGCCAAGAACGGCACGCCGATGTGCCAGGCGCTCGACCTGGCCGCCCAGCGGGTGCGCGGTTGGATCAATGAGCACCCCAGTAGTTTTCCGCCGGTGGTGCTCAATGTGACCGACGGGGAGGCCACGGACGGGGACCCTCTCCGCTATGCCCAGCAACTCCGCGAGTTTGCCACCGACGACGGGGAGGTGCTCCTGTTCAACGTTCACCTTTCGGAGTCGGAGGCCACGCCGGTGGAACTGCCCTCCAGCCGCGCCGAAATTCCCTCGGGCGACGAATATGCCGAAACGCTTTTCCAGATGTCCAGCCGCCTTCCCTTCTCGATGCGGTCGGCGGCCGAGCAGGAGGGCTACACGGTTGACCTCGACACCCGCGGATTCGTCTTCAACGCCGATCCCGCCGCCCTCGTCGCGTTTCTGGAGATTGGGACGCGTCCGAGCAACCTTCGGTGAACGAAACGACGTGTCAAGAAGAAACAAGGGAGAACCCTCGGCCCTCATTTCGTCCTCGATACGCGCGACTCGTCATGCCCGGCCCGTCGGTTTCGCATTGGACGTGTGCGGTTCCCAAGGCGGGGAGTAGCGAGGACGACTATGAGGATGCGTCGGCCGTTGCGTCCGAGACTTGGCCGGTTTGTGCAGCGGTCGCCGACGGCGCTACGGAGTCTGTTTTCGCCGGAGATTGGGCCACCCGTCTTGTTCGAGGAGTCGTGGAGACGGAGGCGACGACGGCCGATGCTTTTGCCACCGCCCTCCCGGACTGGCGGGATGAGTGGCGGCGTGGGCGTCCATCCCGCGCGGCAGAGCGGCCGTGGTACGTGTCGGCGAAGGTCGAAGAGGGGGCCTTCGCGACGGTCCTCGGTCTTTCCCTCCACGCCGATGGGGGATGGCGGGCCGTTTCTGTCGGCGACTGCTGTCTTTTTCACGTGCGGGGGGGAGAGGTTGTGGAGAGCTGGCCGTACGCCGCCGCCGAGGCGTTCACCAACCGCCCCGATCTCGTATCGAGCCGCCCGGCCCAGGCCGTCCCGGCCCCACGAACGACCACCGGGACGTGGCGGCCCGCCGTCGCGGCCTGGTTGCTGGAGACGGCGCCGTCATCGCTCCGGGACCTCAGCGAAAAGTCCGCGCGAAGTCGGATCGCGACCGCCCGGACGGACGGAGATCTTCGCAACGACGACGTCACACTGCTTGTACTAAAGCTGTTGCCCCCAGCCGATCCCGCCACAGGAACCGCTCACGAAGCGTAGTCGAGACAGCGCACGTACCGGGGAAAGATTCTTTGGTAGAAGCGTCCAAGGGGGGGACGGGCGTCTCACGGTTTGGAGGGGAGGGAAGCGCAATAAATCGTCGACCGGTTGGTCGTACAGCAGCACGCGAACACGGCGATGTCGGATTATCCCACGCCCAGCGATTACCAGGAAGCGGTCCAGGCGCCGGCCACGGCCTTCGCGGACCCGACGCTACAGGACGCCACGCCCCGCACCAATGTGCTGGGACTGCCGCAGCCCATTACGGGGGGCTTCGCCGCCGTATTTCCGATGACGACGGCCTCCGGGCGCCGGGTGGCCGTGAAGTGCTTCCTGACGGACGTCCCCGAGCAGCGAGCGCGCTACCAGGCGGTTGCGGAGTCCCTCGACGACGCGGATCTAAGCGCGTTCGTCGACTTCGATTACCAGCCAGGGGGGATCCGGGTGGCGGGGACTGAGTACCCACTCCTGGTGATGGAGTGGGTGGAGGGAACGGTTCTAAATCGGTTTGTCCGCGAGCATCTCGACGCCCCCGATACACTTGCGCGCTTGGCCGAAGCCTGGGCCGATTTGATGGCGGAGTTGGAGGAGAAGGACCTGGCCCACGGCGATCTCCAGCACGGAAACGTCCTCGTGCAACAGGCAGGGGATGCCGTCCGACTCCGGCTCGTCGACTACGACACGACCTACGTACCGGCCCTGGAGGGGTGGCGGAGCGCGGAGGTCGGGCATCGGAATTACCAGCATCCGGACCGCACCGACGCGGATTTCGGGGCCTACCTCGACCGCTTTCCCGGCCTCGCCATCTACACTGCCCTCCGCGCCTGTGCCGCCGACCCTGACCTTTGGGACAAGTACGACAATGGAGAAAACCTGCTCTTCCGGGACGCCGACTTCTACGATCCCGACCGGTCGCCTCTTTTTGACGACCTGGCGGATCTGGATCCCGTCGCCGATCTCGCGGAGGCCCTCCGCACGGCCTGCTACGTTGAGCCCTCGGATGTCCCTCCTCTCTCCGATGTGCAGGCCGGGCGTCTGGAGCCGGCCGATGTTTCGATGAACCGGACCCGGCAGCGCGCGGATCGGCCCCGCACCGACCGCAGTTCGTTTGCCCGGTACTTTCTCCCTGTCATCTTGGGGGCGGTCGCGGGGATTGGGGCCGTTGGATTCGGGGGCTTTCCCGTCGTCGCGTTCGCCCTGACCGGGATGGGATCGCTACTGGGAGGGGGATGGGTCGTGCGGCGCTACCGTCGCCTCTCCCCCGTCCGGCGTCGTCGACGGCTGGAGCAGGAAATCCAACGGTTCACGGAGGCCATTCGAGGACTGAAGCGGGAAGTGGAGAGCCTCACAGAGAAGCGCGCCGACATGCTCGCGTCCATCGATGAGCGACGGGCCGAACGATTGGAGAGACTACAGGAAGAGGCGCTACACGATCGGCTCAAGCACCACTTCATTGGGGAGGTTCGGGACGTAGAGGGCCTCATTCATAAGCATGTGGTGCGCCTCAAGGCCGCCAACGTCCGCACCGCCTCCGAGGCAACGCCTGAGGCCGTGGCCGACGTGCGCCGAATTAGCGACGAGGCCCGTGCCCGGATCAACACGTGGCGGGCAGCACTGGTGCGCAAATACGAAGACGACGTTCCCGACGAGCTTTCTCCCGCCGAGGAGCGCCGTCTCCGCCGCTACATCGATCACCGCGTCGAGGACCTCGACGACCAAATTGCCCGTACGAAGGAGAAGATTCAGGTGCAGAAGACCGAACGAGAACGCGTTCGCGACCGGCTCGACGAGATGCCCGAGCTATCCATGGGCCGGTATCTTCGGTACCTGATCCGTCTCGATTCCCTTCCGGAGCAGGCGGGCGATCGGCCCCGCCCGTCCCAGAGAGACGCGTCAGCGTCACGCGACGTGAATCCGGATCCGGTTCCGGAGCCCGTTTCCGACGATCGTGAATGGTGGGAGCGAGGTTCATGAACGCGACCTCGGGGACGAGACCTCCTCCGACGCTTCCGGCTCCCCGTACCAGCGAGGGGGGTCGTAGCCGTGGCCGCCCCACGGGTGGCAGCGGGCCAGGCGGTAGACCGTGAGGACGAGGCCCCGCACGGCTCCGTACCGTCGGAAGGCCTCGATTGCGTACTCCGAACACGTGGGCTGGAACCGACAGGCACCCCCGATGTGCGGCGACAAGATCAACTGATACCCTCGTACAACCCCGATCAGAAGCAGGCGGAGGATCCGAGTTAAAAACGAAAGTACGCGTCGCATGGGGGAGACATCCGGTGAGCATTTCGTCGGATTCGTGAACGGAACGGGGAGACGACGGGTTCGCGATGAGGAAGCCGAACGATTCAACCGCCGAGACGTTCAACCGAAGCATTCATGTTGACCGCCGACATCCCGACCTTATGCCTGAGTCTTCCCCTCTGCTCGACGCTGTCACGTTCGACGATGACGGTCTCGTGCCCGCCATCGTGCAGGATGCGGAGACCGATCGGGTATTGATGATGGCGCACATGACGGCGGAGACCCTCCGGGAGACGCTCGATACGGGACGGATGGTGTACTGGAGCCGCTCCCGCCAGGAGCGGTGGGTGAAAGGGGCCTCCAGTGGCCACACGCAGGCCGTCGAGGAAATGCGGCTTGACTGCGACGGGGATACGCTTCTTTTCAAGGTCCACCAGGAGGGGGGCGCCTGCCACAAGGGGTATCAATCGTGCTTCTACCGCCGGGAAGAAAACGGCACCCTAGTGATAACGGAGGAAAAAGTGTTCGATCCGGACGAGGTGTATGGGGGGTGAACGAGCGCCCGATTGAATCAGCGGTCGGCCGGGGAAGCAGTCGCCCGTTTTTCCGTTATTGCAGTTCCACTTCTCACAACCCTTCGCAGGCTGCTACCCGACCGATATTCGTAATTCGCAACAGACCGCACGATCTCGAATGGCTGATTCCAACGATCCGGACCGCAATCGCAGTTTTTTCGAGTTGGCCACGGGAGAAGGGGCATCGCGTGGGGCCGTCGACCGCGTCCAGGAGCTCAAGCGTCATCTGTTCGATCTGGCGTACCTCGTGATGAATGCCGACGGGACCGAACACATTTCCGAAGAGATGCTGGTCCAGGAGCTTGAGGAGCGAATGGAGCGGGAAGGAAGTGTCGACGTTGAGGCCCGCGCCGATGAACTGGCTCCCCTGCTCGACGACGGACCGAGGGCAATCCGAGAGCGGGTCCTCGTGCTTGCCGATGAGGTGGCCGAACAAGCCGCCCCCCGAACCGAGGCAGTCGGGGCCCGATACCTGGATTTTCTGAGAAGACTGATCGTCGCCGATGCGAGGGTGTCCGCGGAAGAGCGGGAGCTCTTTTCGGCCCTCTGCGAGCGTTGGGGGGTGGAGAAAGAGGTCCCCGGGGCCTAACTCGTGGAATTATTGGCAGATTCCGATCGATTCCCCGGTTCACTCCGCAGAGAGGGGGCGACCGGTTGTGGTGGGGGAGGAACTCGTCGCGTAGCAGACCAGGAGAAACACCGCGAGGGTGATCGGCCACACCAGGATCGGAAAGGTGTCGGGGGATAGGTATAGATTGCCGACGGCACTGATCAGGCCTGCCAGCACCGCTGCAAAGACGCCCGCCCCGGTCGTCCGGTCCCACAGCACGTGGAAGGCGAGGGGAAGTCCAAGGGTTGCGCCCAGTCCCACGAACGCGAACTCAATGATGTCGAAGATGGTGCCGGGGCGCCAGTACGCGAGCCCGATGCCGACGCCCGCCATGATCGCCACAATGACCCGGCCCAGGCCAACGATGGTATCTTCGTCGGTGTCCGGGGCAATCTGGGTGCGGTAAAGCTGCGTAAGGTCGGCCGAGGTGACGATCATCATCGAGTCGGAGGTGGAAAGGATGGCCCCGGTGATGCCGGCCAGCAGGAGTCCGGCGAACCAGTTGGGAAAGAGATCGACCATCATGGTCATGGCGACGGACTCCGGGTCGCCCGCCGAGGCGTAGAGCACCCGTCCGGCGATGCCGATCAAGAGAGGAACCGTGAGGCGCAGGGCCTGGAACCCCATCGCGATGACGGATGCTTTGCTCAGGATTCGCTCGGAGCGAATGGCCTGAAACCGCATGAGACCGTGGGGCTGGCCCAGGGCCCCGAGCGCGAAGGCAAGCCAGGAGCCGATTGAAAGGGCGAGAGCCACGCCGTGCTCCCCGGCGGTCATGCCCAGAAGTGTCGGGTCGGCCGCCCGCGCTTCCGCAATGAATGCCCCCCAGCCGCCAATCTCCGCAATGGCCGCGAGGGGAAGCGTAATTGCTGCGAGGATCACCAGCAGACCCTGCACGAAGTCGGTCCAGACCGACGCATTGAAGCCGCCCAGTGTCGTGTAGACGGCCACGGCCACTCCCCCCACGCCCACAGCGATTGCGTAGTCGATGCCGAGGCCAGTGTCGAGGGCCTCGCCGACGGCAATGATTTGGGCGCTGATGTACGACCCCATGAACACGACGATGGCCAGCGTCGCGACCCAGCGGATCCACGCCCCGAACCGGCTTTCTCGAAAGACGAGCGCAAGGTGGTCGACGATCGTCTGACTGTCCAACGCCTCGGACTCGCGACGGAAAGAGGGAGCCACGAAGCGATACAGGAAGAGGACGATCACCAGCATCGATACCGAAAACCAGAGGCCGCTCAGGCCGGTCGTGTAGCCGACCCCGACCCACGCGAAGAAGGTCCACCCGCTGGCCACGGACGCGACCTCCGAGATCGCGATGGGCCACGTGCCCACATCCCGCCCCGCGAGCATGTAGTCGACCAGATGGGTGGTCTCGGTCCGGAGGAAGAAGTAGATCCCGATGCCGAGCAGGGCAACCACATATACGCCAAACGTCAGCGAAAATCCGACGGACATGTGTTACTCGTTGGAGGGTGCGCGGTACCCGAGCACAGTGACGGAGCCGTCGCCGCGACTTCGATCCACGCGGTACAGGCCATACGCCAGTCCCGGGAGGGCAATAATGACGGCGAGGACCACGACGGTACCCAGCGGTAAGCCAAACATCGGTGGCAGGAGGAATGGAGGAAACCGCGGACGCCCAGCATAAGAATTTTCGCGTGACGATCCAAGTGGGGGCTTTCTTTGCAGGGGAGGACATCCAGCGAATCCGAAGTGAGGACCGAAGCTCCGGATGGGAGGGGTACTCGCCCACGGTCCGGCTTATCAGCGGCTCACCCCCTTTCGAAAGCACGTCCGATATCAGCGAGCATCCTCAGCGTCGAAAAGAAATGGTAGACGGCTGAAAATGTGCGTAGCGCTTTCTATGATGATTTGCGATAGCATTCCCGCCCACGAACAACGTTCCCATGGCCGACGACTGGAAAGACCCACGCGTTTTCTTACGGGCGATCGGGGCCGTCCTGCTCTGTGAGGCGGTCGGATTGGCGGCGGCCTGGGTCACGCAGACCTCCGTCACCACGTGGTATCCTACTCTCACGAAGCCGAGTTTTACGCCGCCCAACTGGCTCTTCGCTCCGGTCTGGACGATTCTCTACGCGATGATGGGGGTAGCGGCGTTTCTTGCGTGGCGGCGAGCCTCCTCGGCCCCAATTCGCAGAGAGGCCCTCACGCTGTTCGGGACGCAACTCCTGCTCAACGGCGGCTGGTCGTTTGCCTTCTTCGGCGCGCGGTCGCCCACCCTGGGCCTCATCGTCATTGTGGCACTGTGGGGCGTGCTCGTGTGGACCGTCGAGCGCTTCTTTCGGATTCGGGCAGCGGCCGGATGGCTTCTCGTGCCGTATCTGCTCTGGGTCACGTACGCCTTCGCCCTGACGCTGGGGATTTGGATGTTGAATTAGGTGGGGCACCCAACACCCAAGTCTAAACGCTAGTCGGGAAGTCCCGCGGCTGCGGCGTCTGGAGAGGCCCGGATTCCTACTCGACACCCCCTCCTCCGGCGTCCGCCGCGAGCGACAAACGTGTACGGGACTCTTCCATCGAGGGGGCTGGAGGCCCAAAGGTGGGGGACTAGTTTTGCAGTTCCGGGACGGGGGGCTCG
>PXTG01000093.1:23826-32764 GCA_003023365.1 Bacteroidetes bacterium QH_7_62_13
GACCGCCGTTGAATCCGGGTCTCGGTCCTGAATCCAGTCCGTGAGGTTCCGGAGCATCCCCGAAAAGAGGAGGCTATGGAGGGGACGGACGAGCGTCCAGTAGACCGTCCCGCCCAGTCCTTTCGGTTCAAAAAAGATGGTTTGTGTGATGTGCGTGCGGTTGGGGGACTCCTCACACGAGTCTACTTCGAATTGGAGCCAGGCCCGGCCGGGCAGTTTCATCTCTGCTCGCAAGCGAAGAAGACGGCCCGGGTCCAGGGCCTCCACGCGCCAAAAGTCAACAGCGTCGCCCACACGGAGATGGGTCTGATCGCGCCGGCCCTGTCGGAAGCCGACGCCCCCGAGCAACTGGTCCATCCACCCCCGTAGTTTCCAGAGCGCATTTCCGTACAGCCACCCTGTGTCCCCCCCAACCCGGGCAATCGTGTCGAATACAAGCTCCGGGGACGCCTCGACGGTCGCCGTCCTCGCCTCCCGGTAGAGGCCCTCGGTGGTGTCCAGGGAAGCGGTTTGGTCGGTGGGGGCGGAGGAGACGGCACTGTTCCAGACGGTCGGCATCACGTCCGAGTCGATGCGGCGAAGGGCCAACCGCAGGGCCGCCTCGAACGCGATCGGCTCAACGTCGGGAAAGAGAGTGCGGGCCACCGTCGGGTCCTCCACCACGACCTCGTTGTCCAGTCCCTCAATGAGGGGACGAGCGATTGTGTTGGAAATGGGCGTTACGAACCCGACCCAGTGTGACGAGAGACGAGGGGTCAGGAACGGAACGTTGACGATCCAGCGCTTCAGCCCTCGCACATCCGCGTAGATCTCGAACATTTCCTTGTAGGTGAGCACATCGCTGCCCCCGATCTCAATGATCTCGCCTGCACTCTCGGGCTGTTCCGGGGCAGCCATGAGATACTGGAGCACATTTCGGATGGCGATGGGTTGGGTGGGCGTGTGTACCCACGTCGGGCAAATCATGAGCGGGACGCGCTCGGTGAGGTACCGCACCAATTCGAAGGAGAGGCTTCCGGACCCGACAATCTGTGCGGCTCGAAACTCCGTCACGGGGACGGATCCGTCTCGTAGTACCCTCCCCGTCTCGATGCGACTTTTCAGGTGCTTCGACTGCCGGTCTCCCTTCGGCGTCATGCCCCCGAGGTAGACGAGGCGCTCCACCCCGGCCGCTTCGGCTGCATCGCGCACGTTGGTGGCGGCCCGCCGATCCCGCTCCGCAAAGGTATCTTCCCCGGTTCCGAGGGAGTGGATGAGGTAGTAGGCCGCATCGACGCCGTCCATAGCCGGGGGCACGGTCTCGGCCTCCAAGGCGTCGCCGACGGTCACCTCCACTTGATCGCCCCAGGGCTGGGCCCGCAGCCGATCGGCGTCGCGAACGAAACAGCGCACCGTGTATCCCTCTTGCAGGAGGCAGGGAACGAGACGCCCACCTACGTAGCCGGTGGCTCCGGTGACGAGAATGGTTTTGGAAGACGAGGGGGGCATAGAGCGAAGAGACCGGGCGACGAAATTGAATAAGCCCCTACGAAGGCGGAACGGAAAGGGTTGCCAATTCGACGTCCACCCCTACGCCTGTTGCGGGTGGGACTCCCCCTGCATTACGAAAATGTTCCATCGATTAGAAAACCAGGGCAGCCGAAAGACATGCCACACCCCAGATCTCTTTTCTGGTGCTTTTGAAAGGACATACATCCTCTCGTATTTCCCCCAATTAAGTACGCAGTTTAGTTATGGCTGAAGTTGATGAGACCAAGACCTGGCCCGAACTCGCAATCGGTCTGTACGACAAGCTCACCGGTCGCGACGCCGAAATCACCTACGAGTTTGACGACTTCGATCTTCACGTGCCGAGCAAGGTGGGAGGGGACGCCGACCACGCACATTGGAAGATGAACGGTACGCTCAAGATTCGAACGCAGGAGAAGTAGTAATCGTTTGAGCGAAGGCATTCCGGGCGCCTCCTCGGAGGCGAAAGTGCTGGAAATTTTGGCTGGGCAGGGTCGACCGTACTGACGTTGCACGGTCGGCCCCCGGCCCCGATGTTTCGTGTTGTCATTTCGTTCAACTCGTCGCTCTGATGGCTCTTCCCCTCGAAGTCGTTGCCGACCTACAGCTCGCCGTCGATGGAGAGCCCATATCCATTGAGGCGAATGGAAAGCGTATCATCGTGGATCTCGCCTCGCTGGAGGCGGGACGTCGCGTGCTTGACAGTTATCCGTTTTCTGGGGGGCGGGGGCGGCAACCGATGGACCGTCTTCGGGAGGTTCTCGACATTGGAGGCTTTACTGTCGAAGTGCGTCTGCGGGGAGAAATGATTGCCCGAATGGGGAAGGGAGCTCGTCCCGGACGCATCAGCCGTGCGTTCAACCTGGAAGATATGGAGGTGCGCCTCACACCGTCCCTTCGCGCCGTCGCACGAGAGCGCCCCGTTGCGACGGTCGTCGTAGTCGGAGGCCTTTTCGTACTGCTTGGGTGGGCCTTGGCCCGTCTCCTGCGCTCGTAACGAGTAGGACCACCCGCGAAACGAATACAGCCCTTCCTCGGTCGGTCCCCCCTTCGTCGGCGGCGGTGAGGACCCGTGTCGTTCCCGTTCTGCATCAATCCAGGTGGTGTCCGATGTCGTTCGTCTCGCCTCGTGTCGTTCTGCTCTTCGTTTCTTGTGGGGTCGGCATCGGGTGTACGGATCCTTCGGCCGAAGACGTCTCCGGCGAGCGCCGACCCGCACCAATCACCGACGAGGCGTATCTGGAAGCCGAACATTGGGATGACGGCCAGGCGGAGGTGGCCTTCTACCGCATCCAGCGTAGTCGTGACCAGTATGGCCGGGCCAACGAACAGCGTTTCGTGGCGGGGACGTATCTTGTGAAGCACCGCTTTAGTCCGACCGGGATGACAAAGAAGACGGACGGAACGGGTACCTCCTCCTTCAAGTACGCGCTCTTCTACGAGATCGAAAGTGGGTCCTACCAGTACAAGCGGAACTTGGTCGTAAATGCCCGACGGCAAGATCTGCGTCCCTTCAAACAGTCCTTCACCAGCTTCGATTGGTGTTCCAACCAGTACCGCGAAGTTGCTTTCCCGCTGCGGGGCGATGTGGAGTATCGCATGCGGAGTGACGACTACGGGAATGAGCGCACCTCCTTTGCCTCCCGTCCCCAGTCGTATCCTCCCAGCCAACTCCCCTTGCTTGTTCGCGGCCTCGACTTTCGTTCGGCGGACACATTGTCGTTCTCTGTGGTCGTGGCCGACAGCGCCGCTCACGTACCGGCCCGGGCCGTCCACCACGGCATTGATTCGGTGGAAACGGGCGTCGGTGTGGCCGAAGCTGAACGGATTGCCGTGACGTACGACGAGCCGGTGCCCTCCATGATTGGCGAGGAGAGTGCCCGCACCGAGATGTACTGGCGCGGAACGGGTTCTCAGCGGCGGCTCCTTCGCATGGAGGCGAAAAGCGGTCGGTACCGGATGGAGCTCGTGGAGCACCTCCGCACAGCGTACTGGAACGAAAATCTGTGGCCGAGGCTGGACCGGATTGAGCGTCGACCGTAGGGCTCGGCGATGCCCGGAGACGTCGCCGCTACCGACCGGCCGACGATTTTCCGGCCGGAGGCGGAAACGCCTGAGCGCTCCCTCACGTTGATGCACCCCTTTTCAGTTTTCCAACGTATGCCGGGCGCATGAAACGGTCCCTCAAAATCGGAGCGGTCAGCGGGATTGGCATCTTCCTGCATTGGACGTTCCTGCTTCTGGTTGCTGCCTTGGGGGCATTTTACTACGTCCAGAGCCAAAGCATCAGCGGTGCGCTTGCGGGGGTTGGGCTCATCCTCGCCGTCTTCGTATGCGTGGTGCTGCACGAGCTGGGGCACGCGCTTACGGCTCGGCGCTTCGGGGTGGGTACGCGCAGCATCACCTTGTACCCGATCGGGGGACTTGCACGCCTCCAGCGCATCCCGTCCGAGCCGATGAAGGAATTCTGGATTGCGATCGGCTGGCCGGCCGTCAACCTGGTCATCGCGATTGTGCTCGGGATCGTGTTGGTTGCGCTGGGTGGATCGTTTAATCCGTTTGCCCTTCAGGCGCCGGGGAGCCACCCCGTGGCGTCCCTCATGTGGATTAACCTCGCATTGACGGGGTTCAACCTTCTGCCCGCGTTCCCGATGGACGGGGGACGGGTGCTGCGGGCGCTCCTTGCGATGCGGCAAGATTACGCGAGTGCCACGCAAACGGCGGCCAATGTGGGGCAGGCCATGGCCATTCTCTTCGGGCTGTTCGGTCTTCTTTCGTTCAACCCGGTGCTTCTCTTCATCGCGCTCTTCGTGTACGTGGGGGCGCAGCAGGAGTCGAAGCAGGCCATGTACCGTACGTTTACGGAAGGAACGCCGGTGCGCCAGGCCATGGTGACGCGGTTCGCGAGGCTGGAGGAGGAAGACACCCTCGACGACGCCGTGGATGAACTTCTGGCCGGAACCGACCACGACTTCCCGGTGGTGAAGGAGGGAAAAGTCGTCGGCCTCCTGCGCCGGAAGCAACTCATCGAAGCCCTGTCGGCACACGACCGGGACACATCCGTGCGGGAGGTGGCGGACCGCGAGTTCTTTACGACCGGTCCGAGAGCCCCGCTCGATGACGTCTTCCAGCGAATGAACGAGGCCAGCTGTACGACGGTCCCGGTCGAAGAGGACGGTCAGTTGGTGGGGCTGTTGACCCTCGAAAACGTCGGTGAGCTCATCATGGTGTCGAGCGCGCTAAAGAGCCATTCTGCCGCCGTACAGCGAGCGAACGTACAGGACGACACGATTCGCAATGTGGCGGGAGAAAATGGATCGACTCCCGTTTCGTAAATGGGGGCCGCGTACATCAGCGAATCCGTACGCCCGGTGCCCTGCTTTTCTATGGTGGCTCGCGTTCGTCGGGCGTCGGCAGGGGGCATCTGGCAATCGTCGGTGGTGGGCGACTCATTTCCGTTCTCGTTCAGCTAGCACGCAACTATGGATCGACGAACGAAGATCGTTTGCACGCTCGGCCCAGCCTCGTCCGACTTCGAGACTATCCGGGAACTTGTACGGGCTGGGATGGACGTGGCCCGGATGAATTTCTCGCACGGCACCCACGCGGAGCACGAAGACCGGATCCGGGCGGTGCGGGAGGCGGCCCGATCCGAAGGAAAGATCGTCACCATCCTCCAAGACCTGCAGGGACCCAAGATCCGTGTGGGAAAGGTGCAGGGGGATTCGGTCCTACTGCGGAAGGGCGAGGAGTTGACCGTCACCGCCGAACCGATGGAGGAAAGTACGGCCGATCGCGTGTTTATCGATTACGATACCCTTGCCCGGGACGCGGAGGTGGGAGGGCGCATTTTGATCGACGACGGGCTTTTGGAGTTGGAGATCACGGAGATTAAGAACGGCGATGTACGAGCGGAAGTGCGTGAAGGGGGCCCGCTTCGCTCGCGAAAGGGGGTGAATCTACCGAATATCCGCACCACGACTCCTTCGCTGACCGAAAAAGATCTGAACGACCTGGAGCTTGGGTTGGAGTTGGACGTCGACTTGGTCGCGCTCTCTTTCGTTCGGGAGCGGTCGGACGTCCAAGAATTGAACCGTCGCATCTACCAGGCCGGGAAGAACCTCGGCGTGATTGCGAAGATCGAAAAGCCCGAAGCAGTTCACAATATCGACGACATTCTCAAGGAGGTGAACGGCATCATGGTGGCGCGGGGCGACCTTGGGATCGAGATGCCGATGGAGGAGGTGCCCGGTACGCAGAAGGATCTCATTAAGAGAGGGATGTCCGCCTCCAAGCCGGTGATTACGGCGACCGAAATGCTTGAGAGTATGGTCGAAAATCCGCGGCCTACCCGTGCCGAGGCAAGTGATGTGGCGAACGCCGTTCTTGATGGCAGTGACGCCGTGATGCTTTCGGCCGAGACGGCCGTTGGCGATCACCCGGTGCGGGTGGTGAAGGCTATGGATCAGATTATCCAGAAGGCCGAGGCCCACTGGCGCGAGCACCGGCCGTCGCTTGCCATGACGCCCGGGCATCTGGAACGGAGCGAAAACGTGACGGAGAGCGTGAGCTTTACGGCGTGTCGCCTCGCCGAGCAGGTGGGCGCACAGGCGGTATGCTGTCTGACGAATTCGGGAACGACGGCCCGGTCCATTGCTCGACATCGTCCCAGCATGCCGATTTACGCGTTTACCGACGATGAACGCGTTGTGGGACAGCTCGGGACGCTGTGGGGGACGGACGTCTTTCATATTCCCTTTCAGCAAGACACCGACCAAGGCATTGCACGGGTCCACAGTGTTCTCCGAGATCACGACCTGGTCGAGGCCGGCGCGCACGTCGTGATCACGGTTGGCATGCCCCTGCCGGCCCGGGGCCGCACCAACACAGTGCACGTTAGTGAAGTGAAGTAATCCGTCCTGATCTCGCCCACATCGCCCACGAACAAAACAGGAATCGGTCACGGGGACGGGGTTGGTATCTCCGTATTGACCGGGACCCATCCGGATTCCTCTATCCCGTGGGTTGGTTTCCGGTAGGGGATCCTCCCGGAGTGACCGTTGGTTTAGGGGCTAGACCACTCAGATCGGTGTCTTTCGGCAACCTGTTGCTCGAATCCGCATGGCCCGCGTGCCCTCTGGTTTGGTTGGTTCGATCGGCGCCCGGGGGACGTTGGTCGTCCTGCTCGTCGTCGCAGGGGCGGTAGTTGGGGGGTGCTCCTTTCTGGGGCGTCAGTACTCCAACTTTACAGCCTACTACAACAAGTTCCACAACGCCGAGAAAGCGTTCGAGAAAGGGGTCGATCGGATCTCGACCGATGAACTGTCCGTCGATCGGACGCGATACCTCTCAATTTTTCGGAAGCCGACGGGAGCCACGGAGGGGGCCGCCTTCGATCAGGCGATTCAGAAGAGTGCGGATGTGCTCCGAGAGCATCCGGACTCGAAATGGACCGACGACGCGTTGCTTCTTATCGGCAAATCCTATTTCTACCAGCAGAGTTACGTTGGGGCCGCCGAAAAATTTCGCGAGGTTCTGGCAGTGGACGGCGGCCGAACGGAAGAGGCCCGATTCTGGCTCGCCCGTACACTCACGGAAGTTGGGCGCGTCGAGGAGGCCGGGGACGTCCTCCGGATGGGCATACAGGAAGGAGATTCCAGTCCCTGGCTCGCCCGCCTTTACCTCGTACGGGGCGAACTGAATGCCCGGCAGGAAAATTGGGAGAAGGCCGTACGGGCGCTCAATCGCGGCCTTCAGGCGGCGTTGCCGGACCGGCTGAAGGCGCGCGCTTCTTTTCTACTGGGACAAGTGTTGGAAACCCTTGGATCGTCGCAAGCAGCCCGCAGGGCGTACCGTCAAGTACAGGAGCATAGCCCTCCGTACGCGCTCGGCTTCGCGGCGCAGCTGAGTGAGATCGAGCTTCAGGGGAAGCATGGGGATGCGACCCAGGCTCTTGACCGACTCGAGAAGTTGGAGGACGACGAGAAAAACGTTGACCAGCGGGGGGAGATGGCTCTTGTGCGAGCCCGCATCCTCCGGGTGCAAGGCCAGTTTGATCGTGCTCGTCGGGCCCTGGCCCGCGCGCTGTACGGCGGGGACGCCCCGCCGAGTGGCTCCGAGGGCCGACTTCACTATGAACTCGCCCGGCTCTATCGGGAGGCACTTGAGGATTTTAGTCGAGCGGCGGCGCATTTTGACACGGCGAGAACAGTACTCAATCGAGGCCAGAGCAGGGAGCGACAGAGGGGCGGGCGCCTTCCTGGGACCCCCCGGAACGTGGACGCCGAAGCCGAGCGGTATCGAGAACTGGCCGATCGGGCCCGAGAGGTGGCGCGGATGGATTCGTTGCTTCGGATTGGGCGTATGGAGGATCCTGAGTTCCGGCGCTTTGTTGAGAAGCTCCAACAGCGACGGAGGGAGCAGAATGCTCAAACCGCGGAGGAGGGGAGCGACCAATCACGACGACTTCGAGGGAGGGGACAGCGGGTCGTAGAGGAACGGCGGCAAACGACCCCGGCCTCGAACACGGGACAGTCCGACGCAGGCTTCCTGTTTCACAAGGATCCCGCTCGCGTACAGCAGGGGAAACGCGAATTCGAGCGCGTCTGGGGGGATCGGCCGTTGGTGGACAACTGGCGTCGTCGTCGGGCCATCCGGACCGCGTCGGTCTCGTCCGGGGACGAAGGCGACGGTACGCCCGAACCGTCTCGGGCATCCGTCGATCCGGGGGACACCCCTCAGGGCAATGCGAGCAACGAGTCCGCAGTAGATCTGTCGGCCATCCCGCGAGACGCCGCCAGCCAACGAAAAATGGAGGCCGACCGGGCAGTGGCCCAATACGAGTTTGCCAATTCGCTCTTCCTCGCCGCCGGTCGGCCCGACTCGGCCGCTACCTGGTACCGCCGTATTCTTCAAGAAAATGGCGATCATCCAGTGGCCCGCCGGGCACTCTACGCGTTGGCCGAGGCGTACCGAGAACAAAGAGATTCCACCGCGGCCCGGCAGATGTATCGCCGATTGATTGATCAGTATCCGGACACGGATCTTGCAGCTCGGGCACGCCAGCGCCTGGGACGGCGCCAATCCACAGCGACACAGAACAGAGCCGTCCCCGCCGATTCGGCCTACGCCGAGGCGTATGAGCAGTGGCAGAATGGGGATCAACTGAATGCTTTTCCGACGTTGCTCCATGTTGCCCGCCAATACCCGAACACGGATGCGGCCCCCCGCGCTCTACTGGCGGCGGGGTTGGTGTACTGGCAGGAAGTGGAGCGGGACTCGACCGGTCTTCTCCGGTCAACGCTGCAACGGTCCCTACGGGTCCTCCGCCGACCTGACTCGATTGCGGGGCCGGTCCTTCCTGCCCTGAATGATTCAGGGGGCGGGTCCGAACTGGGCACAACTGAATCGGTGACCGTTACGCTTCCAC
>PXTG01000094.1 GCA_003023365.1 Bacteroidetes bacterium QH_7_62_13
CGTACCCTTGTGGAGGAAGTGGACCTGCCGCCCACATCTACGGACTAACCTGATCGAAACGACGGGTTCTGGTCTCCAGGCTGGGTGAGGGCATCGTTGATTCCTCCGAGCGAACGGATGCACCCCGCGGGCGTCGCCCCGACTTGGCTATCGCTGAAGCTCCGATACTGCGGTCGACCGGGGCTCTCTAGCGCACAACGTACTTGTCTCACATCACGCTTGTATTCTCCATGCACACTCGATCCGACCCCGACGCCCACGACGAAGAACTGGACGCCGCTGTGGCTGCCGTGCGCGAGTACGGCGATTTGCGTCCCGAGATGGCCTTGATTCTGGGATCGGGCCTCGGTGCCCTGGCGGAAGCGGCGAGCGATACGACGGTTGTCGAGGGGCCCGACATTCCGGGCTACCCCGCCTCGACCGTTGAGGGGCATCAGGGACGCCTCATCTTCGGCGTCCTGGAGGGCACCCGCGTCGTCTTCGTGCAGGGACGCGTGCACCTGTACGAGGGGTACCCGGTCCAAAAACTGACGATGCCCGTCCGGCTCCTGCACGCCCTTGGGGCCGAGCGCATGGTCGTGACCAACTCCGCCGGGGGCATCAACCGCACGTTCCAGCCCGGGACGCTCATGTTCATCACTGGGCACCTCAACATGACGTACGCGAGCCCGGGCGTCGGGTCCGGCGTCGCGCCGCGACCGGTGGGCGTAGACGCAGAGGCGACGCGACACCGTCCCTACTACGACGCAACGTGGACGGACCGGGCCGAAGAGGTGGCCCTCAACCTCGGGGTGGGTGCACGGCGTGGGGTCTACGCCTGGACGCTGGGCCCCAGCTACGAAACCCCGGCGGAGGTGCGGGCGCTGGAGCGACTGGGGGCCGACGCCGTCGGGATGAGTACGGTGCCCGAGGTCATTCAGGCACAGATGCTGGGGATGGACGTGGTGGGGCTCTCCACGATCACGAACGTTGCCGCCGGTCTCGCCGACGGAGAGCTCGACCACGATGAGGTGCTAAAGGTGGGCCAGCGGGTACGTGGGGACCTGATGGACCTCGTGCGTGGGATTGTGCGGGTGGCAGAGGGATAGGTCGATCGTTCATCACCGGGGCGAGGGAGCAGATCGTCCGGCGCATCCGCGATCCCGACGCCATTGGGGTGGACCTGGTCCGTACCGGCTTCTTCCACAACGAGGATGAGCTTCCCCACTCCGGGGAGAAGATCATCCCGGCCGTTCGGGCGGCCGAGCCGTTGGAGCCCCCGCCTGTTTCGTTCAACGTGGACACGGATGGTCGGATGCACGAGGTGCTGGGAGAGGCACAGCACTTTGCGGTGCATCTGCTAAGCGATGGACAGGCGGAGCCTTGTACGCACGTCGCGATTCCGGACCAGGCTGGGGCCGACCAGCCTGCCGAGGTGACATACCGGACCGACGAGCACGGACCCCCTATTTTGAGTGCGGCGCCCGCGGGTCTCCACTGTCGCCGGCACGACGCCCTCGCGGCGGGCGACCACACAATCCTTGTGGGACGGGGCGTGGCGTTCGACCAGCGCGCAGATGCGCGGCCCATCCTCTACGATGAGCCGGACTGCCGGAGCGCGACGACCGAAGTGAACGCTCAGGGGCAGGTGACGACTGGGTTTTCGGGCAATGAGGAGTGGACGAGCGCGTGCCCCCCGCCCACCGCTCGGTCGGTCTCTGGATCGTACGAACAAGGGGGCACTGGCCGTACGCCGACGAATGTGAATATCGGACCTGTGAGAATACCGATCACACCTGCCGGCGTCCCCGCTTGGCGGTGATGACGCCGGTATTCATGCCCATCCAGTGCATGCCGCCGCGGAAGCGACCGTGCTCCATCTTCATGCAGCGGTCCATGATGACGTCGAGGCCGTTCTCCTCGGCGATGGTGGCGGCCTCCGGACTCACGATGCCCAGCTGGAGCCACAGCGCATCGGCCCCGATCGCGGCGGCCTGCTCCGCGTAGGTGGGGCACTCCCGCGGTGGACGGAAGACGTCCACCACGTCCACCGAGTCCGGCACGGATTCAAGGTCCGGGTAGGCGGTCTCCCCCAAAATGGAGTCGGCCTTCGGATGAACGGGAATGATGCGGTAGTCCTTCGACTGCAGATACGTCGCCACGAACTGACTCGCCTTCTGCGGGCTGGAGGACAGGCCCACCATGGCGATGGTGTCCGCGGTCCGCAGGACGCGTCGAATCGTGTCGGGGTGTTGGTAGCGCTCCTGCTCCTCCGCAGAGAGCGACGAGTTCATTGCGAGATCGCATGCAGCGCTCGATTCAGATCCCATAGCAGGTCGTCGGTGTCTTCGAGTCCAATGGAGAGGCGCACCATGCCCGGCGAGAGGCCGCTCGACCGCATCTCGTCCTCGGAAAGCTGCTGGTGCGTCGTGGAGGCCGGGTGGAGCACCAGGCTGCGGGCGTCGCCCACGTTGGCCAGGTGCGAGAACAGTTGGAGTTCTTCGATGAAGGTCTCCCCTGCTGCCCGGGGATCCATTCCGTCGGGGTCCAGCTCAAAAGTGAAGATGGCGCCGGGGCCCGTCGGCAGGTACTTCTGAGCGAGGTCGTGATACGGATTGCCGGGCAGGCCCGGATACGCCACGCGTGACACCATCGGGTGTTCGTCCAGGTGCTCGGCCACGGCCTGTGCGTTGTCCACGTGGCGTTCCATGCGAACGGAAAGCGTCTCCAGGCCTTGGATGAGCTGGAACGCGTTGAATGGAGACATGCTGGCCCCAGTGTCGCGGAGTGTCTCGGCCCGGGTTTTCATGAGGTACCCCTGGTGGCCGAACGTATCGGGAAATTTGAGGCCGTGGTAGGAGTCCGAGGGGGCGGCCACCGTATCGATGGTACTGAAGTCGAACGAGCCGCCGTCGAGGATCGCCCCGCCGATGGAGGTGCCGTGTCCGCCGATGAACTTGGTCGCCGAGTGCACGACGAGCGACACGCCCCAGTCGAGCGGGCGGCACAGGTAGGGGGTCGCGAAGGTGTTGTCTACCATCAGCGGAAGGCCGTGGGCGTCGGCCAGCTCCGCCAGCGGCTCCAGGTCGAGGACGCTCCCCTGTGGGTTGCCGATCGTTTCCCCGTAGAGCACCTTCGTATCGTCCGTGATGGCCGCGTCCCAGGCGTCCAAATCGTTCGGGGCCACGAAGGAGGCCTCGACGCTGAGCTTCTGGAACGTGCTCGTGAAAAGGGTACGCGTACCCCCGTACAGGTGGGAGGACGCCACGATCTCGTCGCCGGGCTCCAGAAGGGTCATCAGGGCGACGAGCTCCGCCGACATGCCGCTGGCCGTGGCGACCGCGCCGACGGCGTTCGCGAGGGACGCGACGCGCTCCTCGAAGACAGCCGTCGTCGGGTTGTTGAGCCGGGTGTAGATGTTGCCGTACTCTTTCAGTTCAAAAAGCTGGGCGGCGTAGTTGGTGTCGTCGAAGACGTAGGAGGTCGTCTGATGAATGGGGACGGCTCGGGAGCCGGTTTCCTCGTCGGGCACGTGGCCCGCGTGGAGCATGCGGGTCTCGAACCCAAATTCGTGGGCGGCGGGAGCGTCGGGCAGCGAGGACGACGGCGTCCCGTTCTCGGCGGGGGAGGCGGGAGGAGTCGAGGAAGGCATGCGGGGCAGGGGAGAAATTTAAGTGGGGAAATACAGGGAAAGCTGTCACCGCGGGTTATCGAGCCATCCACCCTACGACCAGTGTCCGCTGTTTGGTTCACGACGTGGAGGCTGTGCCTGCGCCGTGCTGGATGATTGTGGAACGTCGATTTGGCACGCGGGAAGAGACTGATTGTCCGTGAACCACATCACGATATGAGAGTGTCGAGGCGACCGGAACGCACCGCCAACCCCCGGCGTGTGTGACATGCGTACAAATCCACCGACCTTCCCCGAGTGACCAACCATGAGAATTGCCCTCGCCCAGATCAACCCCACCATTGGGGACCTGGACGGCAACCGAAAGAAAATCCTCGACTACGCCCGCCGGGCCGAGGGGCGGGGGGCGGACCTCGTCGTGTTTCCCGAGCTTTGCGTGACGGGGTATCCGCCGGAGGATCTTCTGGAGAATCCGTTCTTCAAGGAGGCGGTGCAGCACACGATTGATCATATTGCCCGCCACGTGCCGGCGGACCTTGGCGTCCTCATCGGGGCCCCCGTGCCCAACGACGCTCCATACGGCAAGCCCCTCCACAACGCCGCCCTGCTCTACGAAAACGGCACACTGCGGGCCCGAGTTAACAAGACGTTGCTGCCGACCTACGACATCTTCGACGAAGACCGGTACTTTGAGCCCGCCGAAGAGCGACGGGTAATTGAGTGGCGGGGCGTGCGCATCGGACTCCACATTTGCGAAGACATGTGGAACGTCCACCGGCCCGAGGGCTATCGGGGCAGTCGCCGCTACGCGTGCGACCCGGTGGCCGAGCTGGGCGAACGGGACCCGGACCTCTTCATCAACCTCAGTGCGTCACCCTTCTCGATCGGCAAGCATGAGGTGCGCAACGAACTCGTTCAGCACATCTGCCGTCGGCACGAGCGCCCGTTTCTCCTCTGCAACCAAGTGGGCGCCAACACCGAAGTCATCTACGATGGGGACAGCCGCATCCACGCCGCCGATGGCACGCAGGTCGCCTGCGCTGCCTCCTTCGAAGAGGATCTGGTGTTTTGGAATACCGACGCGTCCGTAGAGGCCTGCACGACGTCTCGGAGCGAAATTGGCGACCTCCACGACGCCCTCGTGCTCGGCATCCGCGACTACTACGAAAAGACCGGAATCTTCGACAAGGCCCTCATGGGCCTCTCTGGTGGCATCGACTCGGCGGTCACCTGCGCCCTGGCCACTGCCGCGCTCGGGCCGGAGAATGTCGTCGGCGTCACGATGCCGTCCGAAATCTCCTCCGAGGGCTCCGTGACCGACTCACGACAACTCGCCGAGAATCTGGGCGTCGCGTGCAAAAAAATTTCCATTGCCCCGGCGGTCGACGCCTTCGATACCATGCTGGCCGATGAATTTGCGGGGACCGAGCCGGGCGCGGCCGAGGAAAACATCCAGTCGCGGGCCCGCGGGGTCACGATGATGGCCCTGTCGAACAAGTTCGATCACCTGCTCCTGTCTACCGGCAACAAGAGCGAGATGGCGGTAGGGTACGTGACGCTGTACGGCGACACGAATGGAGGACTGGCTGTGCTCAGCGATGTGCTCAAGACGCGCGTCTACGACTTGGCGCACTACATCAACGAGCAGGCAGGGGAGGCCGTAATCCCGCAGAATACAATCGAGAAGCCGCCCTCCGCGGAGCTGAAAGAAGGGCAGAAGGACACCGATACGCTGCCGCCCTACGAAACCCTCGACGCGATCTTGAAGCGGTACATCGAGCAGAAGAAGGAACTTGGATCGATTGTGAGCGAGACCGGGTTCGACGAGGGCCTCGTGCGGGGGATCCTCCGGCAGGTGGACCAGAACGAATACAAGCGCCGTCAGTCCCCACCCGGACTTCGCGTCACCGATAAGGCCTTCGGCATCGGCCGTCGCATCCCCATCGTCATGCAGTGGGATCGCGAGGTCGGGGAAGCCCTCACCGCCAAACAGGATCTTCCTCACTGACGCTCGGAACGGTGGCGGCGGATGAAGGTGTGGATGGTCGCACGACTGGAACGCTTCCCCATCTTCCCTTCTTCGCTCCGTCAACACGTCTATACGTTCCCGATGATCGCCTACGTGTCCGGCACGCTCGTCGACAAAGATCCCGAGACGGCCCTCGTGGACGTCGACGGCATCGGCTACCGCGTGCACGTCCCGACCTCCACCTACCAGCGCCTGCCCGATACCGGCGAGGAGGTGACCCTTCACACGTATCACTATTTGCGAGAGGACGACGAAGCCCTCTACGGCTTCGCGACGAAAGCGGAGCGCACGGTCTTCGAGACCATGACCGGCGTCTCGCGCGTCGGTCCCAAGCTGGCGCTCTCGGCCCTCTCGTCGATGAGCCCCACCGAGCTGCGCGACCACGTGATGGAGGAAGACAAGAGTCGGCTCACCGAAATCTCCGGGGTGGGAAAGAAGACGGCCGACCGGCTCATTGTGGAACTGCGCGACCCGCTCGCGGACCTGGACGTCTTTGACGACACTGCGCCCCTCAGTGGGGGCTCCGACGCCCGGGCGCAGGCTCGGGCCGACGCGCTCGATGCCCTTACCGAGCTGGGCATGAGCAAGGCCGACGCCGAGCGCGCCATCCGCCGGGTTCTCCGGGATGACGCCGCCATCCAGTCGGCCGACGAACTGACCCAGCGTGCCCTGAAAGAGAGTCAGGAGTAGATGGGGAATAGAAAAGAGCGGAGAAACAGGGCCTTTTCCCGTTCTTTCTTCGGGCTTCCCGGGCCGAGTCACGGATCATGTCCCGGTGTCTGAATTGTGTAGATTGGACCTTTCGTTTCCGCCTACTAACCCTACCGCCGATGTCCGACGACCTTCGCCTCTTCGCCCCCTCCGAGAGTGCCGACTTCGGGCGGGCCGTCGCCGCCGCCCTCGACACCGATCTTGACGACCACCACGAGCGCACCTTTGCCGACGGCGAGCACGAGCTTCGATCAGAAGTCAATGTGCGCGGACGAGACGTATTCGTGGTCCAGTCCCTCTACGCCGACCCCGAGTTCAGCGTCAACGACAAGCTGGCGCGCCTCCTTTTCTTCCTGGGTTCACTACGGGACGCCGCCGCCCGACGCGTGACCGCCGTGGTGCCCTACCTGTGCTACCAGCGCAAAGACCGCAAGAGCAAGCCCCGGGACGCCGTGACCACCCGTTACCTCGGCAGCCTGTTCGCGGCCATTGGGGTGGATCGGGTGCTATCGATGGACGTGCACAACCTGGCCGTCTTTCAGAATTCCTTCCACACTGTCGCAGAGCACCTGGAGGCGCGCCCCCTCTTCGTCCAGCGGATCGCCAATCACCTCGAAGAGGACAACGTGGTGGTTGTCTCTCCCGACGAGGGCGGGGTGAAACGCGCAAGTCGGTTCGCCGGGGGGCTGGGCGCCACGCTTGGGCGGGAAGTGCCCACGGCGTTCGTCGAGAAGACCCGGGACAAGACCGAAGAGCGCGTCTCGGGTGGGCGGCTCGTGGGCCCGGCGGACGGGCGCGTAGCCGTCATCGTGGACGACCTCATCAGTACGGGGGGCACCATCACTCAGGCCGCCGCCGCGTGTGCCAACGAGGGGGCGCACACCGTGGTCGCCGCCGCCACGCACGGCCTCTTTTCCGGGGACGCGCCCGCGAACATTTCCGATTCCCCCCTCGACGCTCTCTTCGTGACCAACACGGTCGCCCCCTTCCGGCTGGAGGGCACCGCCGCGGCCGATCGCCTCATGGTGTGTGACGCCGCGCCTCGCTTTGCCGCCGCCATCCGGGCCATCCACACCGAAGCCTCCGTAAGTGCCTTGAATAAAATATAACCGATCAGGGGAGTCTTTACTTCCAGAGTGCGCCCTGAACATAGTGATGAAGTGCTTTCGGAGTGCGCCCTGAACGGAGTGATGCGACGCGAAGCTAGTACTGCCACGCAGTGAAGTGCTTTTAGAGTGCGCCCTGAACATAGTGATGAAGTGCTTTCAGAGTGCGCCCCGATTGGGGGAGGAGAATGGTGTTGTAGGCAGCAACGGAGAGGAGGGGCTATCACAGTGAGCGCAGTCGGACGCGGACGTGATCCCCCTGTCGGCCGAGGTTGTTCTGCACGAAGGCGCGGTACCAGCGCCAGCGATCATTCCCGGTCCGCAGCCGGAGGAGCCACCGGGTGCTTTGCTTGCCTCGGCTCACCATGTCGGCCAGGTCGCGCATGACGCGGCCCATGTTTCGTTTGTGGACGTGTGCGAAAAAGCACTCGTCCGGGGGCGTGTCGTCGGAATACTCGAGGAGCCGACGTGCGGCTGGGGTGAAGGTCTCGATATTCCCCTCTCGGTCGAGGGTAAGAATGGGAACGTGAGGAACTTCGTCGTCTTGGAAGCGCTTCCATTCCTTCTCAGAAAAAGAGGAGGTCGAGGACGAAGGTTCCATGGGTACGAATTCGGTTGTGAGACGAATGGCGGGGAAGTACGAGAACCGTCCGGGAAGGGTTGTCCAGCGTACCGTTCCTACGTCGTGCAGGAAGACGTTAGCGACGAACGCTCCAAACCGTGAACGGGACGAGAGACAACGGGCAACTCCGCTCGTTCCAGGAATTCGTATTCTGTGCACCGTGACGGGAGAGGCCAACGTATTGTCCAAGAAAACAGGGGGGAAGGGAAGAGATGACGGATCTGACGTGGGGAGATGTTCCACGCTGCGTTATTTTGCCGCGCCCCTCCGAACTGGGGCGAACCTGCACCCAATCCGCGCATTTCTTTCGTGGAGTCGAAACGAATTTCTTCACTGCGTGCCGTTCTCTTTCGCCAGCACATCCTCGTGATGCTTCCACCCGACGACCTTGCCCGGCAGATTGACGGTCTCGTTCACCTCGACACGCAGCGTGCCCCTAACGGCCTGGACCTGACCGTGGACCGCGTCTACCGAACCACCGGGCATGGCCGGCTCGACTTCGGGGGGAGTGAGTTCCAGGCGGCTCCGCGTGAGCCCCTTACTCCTGTACTCGACGACCCGGACGACGACTACCGGTGGTGGACGTTGGAGAAAGGAGCCTACATTGTTGAGTACAACGAATCGCTGACGCTGGGGGAGGGACAACAGGCTCGCATCTCGCCGCTGGAGCGCACGCTCCTCGCCGGCGCGCACCACGGTACGTTCGTTCTCGACGACGGACATGATCCCCTCGAAACGCTTCTTGTCGTGACCCGAATGGGGTGTCGTCTCAAGGAAAACTGCCGTCTGTCGCGGCTCGTCGTTCTTGCGTAGAGCCTTGAGAAGCTGGTATGTTGATTTTCCCTCGCGAGAGGGGCACCTTCCCGGACCTGTCGGGAAGATCCCGATCCAGTCGGGAGAGATCCGAGGACGCTCGGAC
>PXTG01000095.1 GCA_003023365.1 Bacteroidetes bacterium QH_7_62_13
TACGTGGAGAGAAGCTGAGTCAAACGCTCGAACGTGTTTTTGAAGAGAACTGACCCGGACATAACACGTCCACTGCATCTGAACCCGGGCCGTTGCCGCTTTCGAGCGGCTTCAGTGGGCGGTTCGTCTACGTTGACCGAGAGTGACACGCGAGCGAATGGATACTTTGACGTACGTTGCAGTTTGGACGGTAATAGTTGTAATTGACCGTATCCCTGCCCGGGTCAGGTGAGCTTTATGCTATCTGAAAGCCGGGAGCCTCCGCTCACTTCTCTTCGTGACGGTCTCGACCTCCCTACTGTACTTCTTTTACCCGTAAGGCGACCCGGCCGGAATGTCGAGCTACGACACCGTCACCTCCGCCCCCACGGCCTCGGCCAGGGCCTCAAACTGGTCGAGCGTCGTGGCGAGAAAGACCCGGTTCACACCCTCGCAGTCGGAATGATGGGCCGAGCGTATGCGATTCGTCGAAGCGCCGGCGTGGTCGGTCCCCCGGTTGCCATTTACGAGCACCAGGGGGTCGACCGCCCCGCTTCCATCGACCGCGTCGATCACCTCCGCCCGGGACGCCCGCAACGCCTGCGAAAAGGTGACGGCAAACCCCGAGATGATCCCGCCCCGGCGCATGAGACGATCCGGTTGGGACGACGACTCGTGGAACTGAGGGGCAGACCCGTTCAGCATGGCGCGGAGGCCAAGATTTATGAAGGATGGGTGACCATCCAGACGCAATCCGATTCGGAGACGTTCCTGAGTGACGACCGTCCTCTGTCCCCAAATAGAAAACACCCGGCCCCTCCCACCAAAGAGGCCGGGTCTCGCACGGAAAGCGGAAATACGTGAGGGATGTTTAAGAAATGCATCCAGAAAACAACGCGACGGCCACCAACAGGCCCTCTGAGTATCTCGGGCCGAGCGATACCTGCATTCACTGGGGGGCGCAGTAGCGGGACGGCCGCCGGACCTGTCTCCTTCCACGGTCGACACGATATGCGTCCTCCCACATCAGCCCCGGAGACTCGTCTTGCCCCGATAGATCGTTGATGTAGGGTGGGGTCCCGGGTCGACGTGCTGGAAACCCTCAGGTCCACCGTCCAGAACTTCCGAAACCCAGGGCCTCCGCTACAGGAGCCACGCGAAGAGGCCGCCCCCAGCCGAAAGGGCCCAAACGACGACGCTGGCCCACCGGAGGAGCTGCTCCCTCCTCCGATCGGATGCACGCAGGCGCCGCCCGATGAGACGCAGGGCGAATCCGACGAACACGCCGATCAACACCCAGTTGCCCGGCTCGGTAAAGGGCTCGGTCCAGGGGACGGCGATGTATACCTCCAGCACCAGGGCCGTCCCCAAAAGGACGAGGACCCACCACAGGAGCGGCTCTGGGTCGAACTGCTCCGCATCGTGGCTCAAAAGGTCGGACATTGGAACCGTGGATGCATTCCTGAAGCCTCCAGATTTTCTGACGATGGGATGAGACTGCACACATGCAGCCGCCCGTGCGTTCCCCTAAAGGATGAGCGAGCCTACCCCGAAGAAGCCGAACCCGTTTTCCACAGACACAGTCCGGGTGGCTTCGACCAGGAGCGGGTCCACGAAGAACCGCCCTTCTGGATCTCCCCTCTCGGGACACGGATCCCCCTGCCGGCTTACTCAACTGAAGTGACTGTACTCTGGATCCAGGCCCGGACTGCCACACTCACGGACGATCCGGTCGTCATTATTCTCGATGGGGTTCCTGTCCCGGAGGGTGGGTCGCTCTACGCGTTTGCTGTAGGAGAGGCGGACCTGTCGTCGCTCATTGGGCTCGCAGGGGACGAATGCACTGGGATATAGACTGATGTAGCTGCTATTCACCTCGTCGTCCCCGGTCACGTCGAAGGTCGTGTTCACCGCGTCGGTCCGCAACCCGGCCTCGACCCCGAAGGATGTAGCTCTCCATCGGCCCCTCCTCAAACGAAAACTGCCCGTCCGCCCCCGTCACGGTGCCCACGACAAGCGTCGAATCGGTCGCGGTCTCCGACCAAAAGGCCACCGTGGCCCCCTGTAGCGGATCCCCGACGCATCGTCAATCACTTGTCCTGTTGTTCAGACTAACACGCGCTCTTAACATGTCTTCTCATAACGTAGGAGTCCGCTTATGCCACGAAGCCCATTTCCGTGCCGTGGACTACATTTCCGTATTCGACCCATAATACGAAGCACACGTCAGTGTCAGGAATGACACCGGTAGTCTACCGCTCGGTCGCGCCCATTGGTTGAAACTTGTAGATTAACGATCCCCTTGAAGGACGGTCGGGACGACGATTCCCCAGGAACTTGATGATCGTTGGAACTTGATGACCGTGTCTCGCCGTTTTCTCTCCTCATCGAACTCCCCCACCCGTTTGGCTCCCTTTATGCAGTGTGCTTCTCTGCGATCTCTCCTTCTTCTCGTACTACTTCTGGCCGGCCCGATCGCGTTCGGAGGCTGTGCCCAGGAGCAGGCACAAACGACCGGTGATACAACCGACGTTTCTATTTCAGGCAATGGGGGGCTCCTCGACTCCTCAGTTGCTCCGGCCGGGGAGGTCCCCTTCGTTGAAAGCCCCGAACCCGTCGTGAACAAAATGCTTGAGCTCGCCGAGGTCGGGAAAGACGATGTGGTCTACGACCTGGGCAGCGGGGACGGCCGAATTGTAATTAGCGCCGCCAAACAATACGGCGCACGCGGCGTCGGCATCGAGATTAAGCCCCGCCTCGTCGAACAGGCCCGGAAAAATGCGAAGCAGGCCGGGGTTAGCGACCGCGTTACGTTCAAGCAGGGAGATCTCTTCAAGGCGGACATCAGCGACGCAACAGTCGTGACCTTGTACCTTCTCCCGTCCGTGAACAACGAACTACGGCCGAAGCTCTTTCGGGAATTGAAGCCCGGAACTCGGGTGGTATCCCACGACTTCGACATGGACGAGTGGGAACCGGACACCACGTGGCGCTCGGACGGGGAAACGGTCTACCGGTGGACGATTCCCGAAGACACGCCTTCGTTTTTGGAATCCGGAACCTAGGGAGCAAGACTGGCAGGGCCTGTAACAGACCGTCCAGACTGATGGACTGACGACTGCATTGGCCCCAATACATGATATTTGTATCAAAAGTTACATTTCTTGCGAGATCAAGGAACCTGGCATGGCGGGCCAGTGTGTTATTGAATCCGATACATCGCGGCGTGGAGCAGTGGTAGCTCATCAGGCTCATATCCTGAAGGTCGCGGGTTCGAATCCCGCCGCCGCTACCACCCTTGATCTTTTGACAGGCCGACACCCTATTAGCCCGGTCCCGCCTCTACGGCGGCCGGGCTTTTTCTTTCTTGCCTTTCGGGATTTTCCACGACCGACCGGCCCAATATTCGAGAATGGGCCAGCGCCCCCTGGCACGTCGCCGTTCTCGCTCCTACCGTCACACCGCAGATGGGCTGGATGGACGTGGTCATTCCCTGGGTGTTGCATCCGTCTTCTCCCCCAAACCCAGCCCCCTTCGCGCATTTCGTCCGCCACGGACACACCGGCCAGCAGCCCCCGAAAGAGGCTGTCAGTCCTGAATGCAACGTTGCACCTGTTGACTAGCACTCCGACGAAGCTCCCCGGCACCCAGAGCCCAAGCAAGAAACTGATTGTAAAATGAATTGTCGGACGCGAGTCACGACGACGCGACTGTGAGCATAGATCAGTGCACGAGCAATACGCTGGCATGGATTGACCTGCGCGGTGCCCCGTGCAACAAACCCTCTGATGAAGAGAACGGCCCCAACGACAAGGGATCTCCCCGTACGACACAGGGGGGATCCTCGGCCTCTGTACGTCCTTTCCTACTTCACCTCGACCTCAACGCGGAGTGTATCTACCACCCGTGCTCCCACGATGCCGTACCCCCCCTCCACGTTGCTGTGAACTTCCACCGGCTCAGCAAAGGGGTTTCCCTCGATGCCGTCGTGGAGCCGCCTAGTTCGGAGAAACTGGTACAGGTCCTTGCTTACCGCCGATAAATAAAGGACATATTCAATTCGGGCCTCATCCCGATTGGGAAAATAGACCCGATCAAATACTCGCAGTTCGATCCGGTGCCGGGTACCATCGAAAAGGGGATCTCTAAAGGTGGCTTCTCTTCCCTGATAAGAGTTTTGCTCCCCGAGCTCAAACTCGCCACTCATTTCGTTGATAATGGAGCGGTCCCGCGTCTGAAATCGAACATCCGAAACTCCCGTGGTATCGATCGACGTGCTGTCCCGATAATACCCATTTTGCTGAAGGGCAATGTGATAGTAGTTGGTGGTGTCGGCCGGATCATTGATTGTGAGCTGGAGCGCACGATCAAAATTTGTATCCCTCCCCTCGATCCCCTGAGCTCCTAATTGAGCCGGCGGCATGTGTGGGACGCGGTCAGTGGCTTCAACCGTTCCCAAATCCGGCGCCGTGACGCGGACGGTATATTCCGTTCCTCTTCTCGGCGTGAATCGCTGCGTGGAGTACTGGCGGCGTGAATCGAGAGAAAGCGTCCCCTGCCTCTGATCGTTCTGGTAGACCGTAACAGTGGCGTCGGAAACCGTCGAGGTACTGTCCTCGGGCTCACCGGACTGGAAGGCGCCAATTGATTTGCTTACGTCGACCCGCCAGGGTTGGCCCGGCCGGATCTCACTGTTGACCACAAGCTTCGGGGAGTGATCGGGGCCGTCGATTTCGACGGTTCGTTGAAAGTCACAACCGTCTGCGATGGTCAGAACCAGAATGAGAAAGGCGGAGATTGGGATCCAATCCGGAGAGAGGCAGAGACGGCTCATGGGAAGAGAAGTGATCCGAACGGATGAGGAGATTTGAAAAGAGGAGTCAAAATTTGAACCGATAGCTCACGTAGGGCACGACGGGGAGCACTGAAATGGACGTGCCTTGCAGGGCCCCACTTTCGGTTTCTTCGGTACTCAAGAAGAATGGATTTTTGCGATTGTAGGCGTTGTAGACCCCCGTTTTGAGAGCATGGAAGCCATCGGGGGACCCCCATTTGAAATTGAGTCCAAGGTCAAGCCGGTGATAGGGCCGCATGCGATATCCATTGCGTTCACCATACGACTGTACGTCATCAAAGGAGTCGGCAATCGAATTATCTGGGTCCGGCCCGCCCTCTCCGAATCCCTCTGTACCAAAGTTGTAAAGCTCGGGGGTACGGTATCGAGACTGAGGAAGAGTGACCGCCGTCCCGGTTCGGTACGTCCACGTCCCTGTTAGCGCCGTTATGTCAGTCAGCTCGTAGCTGACAGTGGCCGTCAAGTCGTGACGACGGTCGTAACGGAAAGGAAACGGCTCGCCATCGTTTAGCGCATCGAATTGGCGACGCGTCCACGAGATCGTATACCCAAGCCAACCCGTCACCCGCCCTCGTTTGCGGCGCACGAGCAATTCTGTGCCGTAGGCCCACCCCCGTCCCGTTTCAATTTGGTCTTCCCATCCCGCGCTCGTTGTGAGACTGAAGGACGCCCCCTGTTCATACTCGATGTGGATAGCACGAACGACCCCTACCCCGCAGTGCCAAAGGTTGGATCGCCGAAACGTCCACCCCGTACTGGGAACGCAACTTTTGAAGTGGCTTCAACCAGCGCACCTGCTCAGGTCCTCCCCACCTCGCATCCCTGCGACGACCACCGACCCCACGTTTGCGCCACTTGCGGATCCCCTATCTCAACTTCGGCTTCTGACTGAGCGGATGAAGCCTGTGAGGCGCTTCCATGCTTCTTCCCACACAACCTCGACGGGAGCGATTCGTTGACGCAAGATCCCCAATAATCCCGACACTCCTTCTTCCATGATGCGCCTCGGATTGTCCCTCGCTCTACTCCTCTTCGGCCTCGGCCTGGCCGTTGCGGTGCCTCTCCCTGCCCAGCCCTCCGCGGCGACTGAGGGGGCTTCTCTTTCTTCGACGCGGAACGCAGCCGTAGGTCGCAGCGATCAGCCCGTTGGCACTTTGGGGCCATGTCGGCCGGATGGGGCATCGTGAACGTTGGTATTGCCGCCGCCGGACTCGTGGGCACCTCTTCGCCGCCGGGGGACCTCCCCGCCATCCTCGCCGCCGAGCGGCAATTCCACGACATTTTGCTGTTCAATCTGGGGCTGAACGTGGCGTATTCGGCCGTCGGGGCCACGATGCTCGGAGCAGGGTACCGGGGTGTGTCCAGCGCAGAGCGGTGGCGCGGGTTTGGTACGTCCCGCGTGCTGCAGGGAGCCGGCCTATTGGTCCTCGACGGCATTGCGTTTTTCGCCTCCCGGACGCGCCTGTCCGACTTGCTCACTCAGCATGTCGACCTGTCGGTACACATTCAGCCGTCTCGCGTCGCCCTAGCGCTTCAATTCTAATCTCGGACGCGCTCCCCTTTTCACAACCCGATTCCCTATCTCCTGGCTGACATCCGGAACCATAGGTCGAGCGAAAGCAACTCCGACCGGATATCAGAGATGAACGATTCTCTCACGCGAACAAACAGCAAATTTCTCAGCTATGTCCTCCGGCACAATCCAGGTCGTCTTGACCTGGCGCTGGATCCAGAGGGCTGGGCCAACGTGGCCCCCTGATCGATAACGCTCCGGCACAAAACCGATCACTGAACTGATCCCGGATCAGACGTGTGGTCGAATTGGGCGAGAAGACCGGTTCACCATTTCGGCGGACGGCCAGCAGATTCATGTCAACTACGGCCACTCCATCGACGTGGATCTCGACCTGACGCCCCCCCTTCCCCCCGGCCGTCTGTACCGCGGCACGGCCCGGAGGACCCTCCCCGGAATTCGCGACGGAGGTTTGCGCCCGCAGTCCCGGCAGCACGTGCATCTCTCCCCACCCGGAAAGACGCTGCCGCTGTCGGTCGGCGACACGGGGCACCGGTCGTACTCACGACCTTGGCCCCGGCGCTCCGCGAAGCCGGCCATACGCCCTACCAATCCACCGACACGGTGTGGCTCACGCGCTGCGTACCCTCGGCCTTTATTGAATTTCTGCGGGCGCGCCCCCACTAATCCGATTCCGAAGACGGCGCATCCACCGCGTGGGCTTTCAGGTCGTCCAGGTCCAACAACTGAAGGGCCTGCTGATGGGTCGCCGCCAACACCACGGGAGGGGCCACTCCGGCTTCCAACGCCTCCCGCCACCGGGCCGCACAGACACACCAGCGGTCTCCCGGCTCCAATCCGGGAAAATTCCACTCCGGGCGCGGCGTACTCAAGTCATTGCCCTGCGCCTCGGTATAGCGTAAGAATGCCTCGGTCATTTCGGCACAGACCACGTGGCGGCCCGTGTCTTGGGGACCAGTTTCGCAGCAACCGGTCCGGTAAAAACCGGTTTTCGGCTCATTCGAGCAGTTGCGAAGATCGCCACCGAGGACATTCTGAGGGTCTTGGGCCTGCATGGGTTGGCGGGAGAAGGCAAAAAAACCGTTGGGTCAATCATACGGCACGCAGAGCCATAGCGTTCTTTAACGACACGGATTGATTCGAGCAGCGTGAGCCGCCCCCACCGCCACCAGCAGGGTCGCCCCCGACGCCCAACGGGTAGGGAAGCGGTCCAGTGAGTACGGACTGTTGGTACGTCGTTCGGGGTCTCGAACCTGGACGACCCTCTTTGAGAAACAGACCTCACCGGCCGGGTGTGTGACCGTATCGGCGCTGCGCTCTCCCATTCTCCCCGCTGTTCCATGCGCGTACTTCTGACTGGAGCGACCGGTTATGTGGGCTCGTATATTCTGCGAGAATTGCTGGATCAGGGGCATACCCCCCGTTGTCTCATTCGTGGCAGGGCGCGCGACCTTGCCGTTCAGAACGACGGGGTCGAAATTGCAACCGGGGACGTGACCCGTCCGGCGTCCCTTGACGGCACCTTCGCTGACTGTAACGCCGTCGTTCACCTCGTGGGCATCATTGACGAACGCCCGGCGCACGGGGTGACTTTCGACCGCATTCACGTGGACGGGACCCAGCACGTGGTCGACGCTGCCCGCAACGCCGGCATTGATTGCTTCATTCACATGAGTGCAAACGGCGCCCGTCCCGACGATGGGACGGCCTACCAGCGGACCAAGTGGACGGCGGAGCAGCGGGTCTCGGACGCCGGCTTTGACCACTGGGCGATCTTCCGCCCCTCCCTCCTCTTCGGCACCCCCGATCCAGGCCGCCCCGAGTTCGCGTCCCAACTCCTTGATGATCTGGTCCGCCCCTTCCCCCTTCTGCCGGTGTTTGGGAACGGTCGCTATGAGATGCAGCCCGTGCACGTAACGGACGTGGCGGAGGCCTTCGTGCAGGCACTTACGAGAGACGCGGCCCACGAAGAAACCTACGTGGCGGCGGGCCCGGACCGGTTCGCCTACGTAGATGTACTCGATCGAATCGCCATCGGGGGCGGTCTATCCCCCAAATCGAAAGTCCACATCCCGCTCCCGCTTGCCCGACTGGGCGTCTACACCGCCGGTCGCATCGGACTGTTGCCCATTTCTCCGACTCAGTTCGAGATGCTGGTCGAGGGAAATACGGGCGACGAAACGGCGTTCTACCGTGATTTCGACGTAACTCCTACGCGCTTTACCGCCGAGAACCTACGGTATCTGGAACGCATGTAAGCGGCTTCCTCATCGCCACATCTTTGTCTTACCAGCATTCACGCTTCGTCTATGGAGGACCTGCCTACCATCGCCACCGTCACGAGCGCCCTCGAAGCCTGGGCCCCGCCCGGGTCGGCCCAGGACTACGACAATGTCGGCCTGCAGGTCGGCGACGCCAGCCGATCCGTACAGACGGGCCTCCTCGCCCTCGATGCCACCCCGCAGGTGCTGGAGGAGGCCGAACGCATCGACGCGGACCTCATCGTTACCCATCATCCTCTCCTCTTTCAGGGACTCGACGGCGTAACAGCGGACGGGTACGTGTCCAACCTTGCCTTGCGCCTGGCGGAGGCCGGGATCGCCCTCTACAGCATCCACACCAATCTCGACGCGGCACCCGGGGGCGTTTCGTTTGCCCTCGCCGATCGGCTCGGCCTCACCGACGTGGGCTTTCTCGACGGGTACGAGGACACCCTCTACAAGCTCGCCGTCTTCGTCCCCGAGGATGCCTTCGACGAGGTGCGACGGGCCCTCGCCGAGGCGGGGGCCGGCCGGATCGGCGACTACGAAGCCTGCGCGTTTTCGGTTGAGGGCACCGGCTTCTTTAAGCCCGGCGACGACACCGATCCCCACATCGGGGAGGCCGGTGGCGAGGTCCAGTCCGCTCGGGAGCGAAAGCTAGAGGTGGAGGTGGCCCGCTGGACCCTCGGTCCCGTCCTGGCAGCCCTCCAGGGCGCTCACCCGTACGAAGAGGTTGCCTACGACCTCTATCCGGTGAAGCAGAAAAACTCTCGGGCGGGACTCGGCGCCCTCGGCCAACTGGACGAGCCGGAGTCGCTGTCCGTCTTCCTCGACCGCGTGGCCACCCGCCTGGAGGCGGGCAGCCTCCGCTATGCGGGCGATGCCGACACGACCGTCGAGCAGGTCGCCGTCTGCGGAGGGGCCGGCAGTGACTTTATCGGGACGGCCCGGGGAGTCGGAGCCGACGCGTACGTCACCGCCGATGTGAAATACCACGAGTTCTTCGAGGTGTTGGACACGAACGGCCTCCCCGACATGGCCCTTATCGACCCGGGCCATTACGAAACCGAAGCGCTCACCGAAGCGCTCCTCCGCGATTGGCTGACCGACCGGTTCCCCGCCGCGTCCTGGCACCGCACCGACACGCGGACCACCCCGATGAAGACGTTCGTCCCTTCCTAACCGGTCCTCAAATGCATCTTTGCACGAAATGGAAGAATCCCGATATGAAACCACGAACTTTTATGCTAATCCAAAGTAGACATTGAATGCGTTCATTCGTGTTCGACCGATACCAATAAAAACCATATATGCCGACGGCCAAAAAGAAGAAGCCCTCAGTTGAGGACCAGTTGCGTGCCCTGGTCCGGCTCCAACACATCGACAACCGGATCGACCAGATCCACAAGCTCCGCGGGGACTTGCCGGAGGAAATTCGCGACCTTGAGGACGAAAGGGCCGGCCTCGAAACGCGCCTCGAAAATTACGAGGAGGAGATGCAGGAGCAAGAGGTGGCCAAGCGACAGGCCGAACTTGACATCAAAGAGGCCGAAGGGCTGATCGACAAGTACGAAGAGCAGCAACTCGAAGTCCGAAACAACCGGGAATTCGACGCGCTGACCAAGGAAATCGAAGGCCAGAAAGAGCGCATTTCCGAGGCCGAAGAAACGATCGAAGAGGCCGAGGAAACGATTGAGTCCCACG
Source organism: Bacteroidetes bacterium QH_7_62_13 (assembly GCA_003023365.1). Lineage (GTDB taxonomy): Bacteria > Bacteroidota > Rhodothermia > Rhodothermales > Salinibacteraceae > Salinibacter. The sequence continues at coordinate 10,334 of PXTG01000095.1, forward strand.
AGGCGGCCATTGAGGAGACCGAGCAACGCCTTGACGAGCTCGACGGCGTACTCGACGAGAAACGGGACAAGCTCGAAGAAGTCCGTCAAGACACCGAGGACGAAGAAGCCAAGCTCGAAGAGATTCGCGAAGAAGCGGAAGAGCAGGTTGGCTCCCGGTACCTCAAGGCCTACCAGAAGCTCCGTGATCGCCTCCGAGACGGACGGGCCGTAGTTCCCTTAAAGCGAGGAGCCGCCGCTGGCTTCGCCGTCCCTCCACAGCGACAGGTCGAGATCCGGCAGCGCAAAAACATTGTTGCCTGCGAGCACACCGGCCGCATCATCGTCGACGAAGATCTCTACAACGAGACCGTCGACGAGATGAAGGAAAAGGTCGACCTTTAATAGCGCAGACGGCTCGCCGAGCCGCTGCGCTTTTTATATTGAGGGACCCATCCACCAACCCCGAGGCCATTTACGGACGGCGGTTGTAGCGGCCCCGAACCTAGGACGATCCATGCGCGTTGACCATTATAGCGTGTTGCGTGCCGGGTCATCGCTCCGTCAATCCGAGCATCTGTTCGGATTGGCGGTGAGGAAAGTCCGAACACCGCAGGGCACCGTGCTTCCTAACGGGAAGACTGCACCGCGCCAGTCCGTACGGCGTCGGTGCAGATGGCACGTGCAACAGAGAGCAGTCCCGTTCCGGCGCCAGAATTTGATTCTGGCGCGTTCGGAATAAGGGGTGAAAGGGTGCGGTAAGAGCGCACCGGCGTTCCCGGTGACGGGAGCGGCCAGGCAAACCCTACGGGGTGTAAGGCCAAGTCGCACCGTTCCGATGTGGTTGGGAGTCAGACCGTACCGGAAGAGGCAGCCCACCAATCGCCGTCGACGCGAGTCACGGCGCGGTGCAGGTAGGCCGCTTGAGGCGGCCGGTGACGGTCGTCCCAGATAGATGATGACCTCCCCTCGGCGCCCTCCGGCGTCGTGGGTAGACTGAATTCGGCTTACAGGCGTGCACACCATTCACGAACACGCACGGCAGCCTCCCATCGGGGGCTGCCGTGCGTCATTTACGGATCCAAACGGATCCAAGCAGAAAAGGCGACGTGCCCGTCCGGACACGCCGCCGATGACTCTCGGATCAAGCAGGACGAGAGGGTCTATTCAGACGCCCCCGACGCAGGAGCGTACTAGTTACCGCCCCCCTGCGACCCGCCCCCCTGTTGCTGTCCCCCCTGCTGCGGCAAGGGCTGTGCGTCATTCCCCGGGGCGGGCTGGGGCGACTGTCGCTGCTCAGTCTGCCCCTGGTTCGCCCGGTTTTGAATGACGCTTTCCTGCTCTTGCTCTCCCCCGATGAAGAAGTTAGTGATCACGCAAAGGGTAATGAAGACAGCCCCGAGCGTCCAGGTCGCCTTCTCCAACGTGTCTGGGGCCTGACGGGTACCGAGCACCTGACGGGCCGCCCCACCTTGTGCAATGCCCGCCAGTCCACCGCCCTGCCCACTCTGGAGCAAAATCACCAGAATGAGAACGGCGGCAATTATCGCGATAAATGCGACCATCATCGAAAACATAACGCGACCGTCCGCTTGTTGATATCAGTACTTGAGAACGCCACTTGAGTGAACACGTCATCCTCTACGCCGCATCGGCTTGTTCGTTCACGTGCGCCGCGGCGTACACCAGCGCCGTGATGGTTTTCATATCGTTCAGTTCTCCTGCCCGTGCCCGCCGCACGGCCTCGTCCAACGCCAGATCCACAACTTCGACAAACTCTCCTTCCGCCAGATCCTGTTCGGTCGGCTGGAGCCCGTGGGCGGCAAACACGTGAATGATTTCGTTGCTGTATCCGATACACGGATGCGCGGCCCCAATTTTCTCGAAGCGCTCGGCCCGCCAGCCGGTTTCTTCTTCCAACTCTCGGGCCGCCACCTCGACGGGGTCTTCGTCCGGCTCGTCGAGTTTTCCGGCGGGAACTTCCAGGAACGTTCGACGGGGCGGGTAGCGGAACTGTCGGACCAGCAGTGTGCGACCGTCATCCAGGACCGGCACGATGGCGGAGGCCCCGGGATGATCGATCCATTCCCGCACCGACGTATTACCGTCCGGTAGGCGCACCTCGTCCCGAAACGCCCGCAGCAAAACGCCGTCGACGAGCTGTTCCGATGAGAGTTGAGACTCCGCGAGGTTGCTCATGAGAAACGTGTCCGTCGCTCTGGCTAACCGTCGTCGTCAACGGAAACCCCTCCTGCGTGCTCCCCCTCCGCCGGTTTTTCACATGTGGACTCCCCCGTCCCGGATGGCCCCTCTCCACTCAACGTGACCGCACTCAGCGCGACGAGCCCGGCCGTCTCGGCCCGCAACCGACGGCTGCCGAGTGAAGCGACGATCGAACCGGCCGCCTCGGCCTGCTCTACCTCTTCCGACGAAAACCCGCCTTCCGGCCCCACCATCAGGAGCACCCGAGCACCTGGCTCCGTCTCGCCAACGACATCAAAAAACGACCGACGATCGTCTCCCCCGTGGCAGAGGACGCGAAGGTCGACCTCCGTTGTGCTGAGCGCCCGCTCGACGGGCTGCGGTTCGGCCAGGGCAGGAAGACGGCTGCGTCGACACTGCTTCAGGGCCGCGATCATCACGTTTCGGATGCGCTCCCGCCGAAGGGTACCCGTCTCCGCGTGCCGGGTGCGGAGGGGGACGATCCGCGCCACCCCCACCTCCACCGCCTTCTCGACAAACGTTTCAAACCGCGACCGCTTCGTAAGCAGGCCCATGCCGACGGTCACGTGCACGTCGGGCTCCCCCACGTTCTGACGACTCTCTTGAATCGTCCCCACGACTTGATTGGATGCCAGGTGATCGATGCGCACGCGGTGCCACCCGCCCTCCCCATCCACGACCACGACTTCATCTCCTTCCTGCGCCCGGAGGACCGACCGAAGGTGATGCCCCTCGTCCTCGGGAAACACCACGCGGCTGCCTTTGATGGCGGACGGGGGAGCGTAGAAGTTGGTGGTTGCCATTGGTGATCGTCGTTCGTAGGGATGAGCGAGTCGCGTCGAGGGCATGCTACAGGTCCACCGAAACGCCGAAATGTATACGCCCGTCGACCGGGGTGGAAACCTCCGGATTCAGGGCGTACGTCGTCGTGATGCGCCCGATCGCCGTCTGCAGTCGCAGGCCGAGTCCATACCCTGGATGCCAATCCTCCGTGGGGGAGGTCCCCCCCAGCCCGGGCCGCGCCACGTACCCCACGTCCAAAAACGTATAGACGTAAGATTGGCGGTCAACCAGCAGTCGATACTCAACGAGACCGCGGGCGGTGACAGTTCCCAAAAATCGGTCCTCATCGTACCCCCGGAGCGACTCCGCCCCCCCAAATCGAAAGAGGTCGCTCCGGTCGTATTCTCGACTACGAAGCATCGATCCATCTCCCCCCACCATGACCACCTGACGGTCCGCGAGGGGAAGATACCCACGGACCATGCCCCGGAGACGCTCCTGTTGGAGGGACTGACGGTTGCGAAGAGTATCCTGCTCCGGTGTAACCCGACGAACGGTTCGCTCTTTTTGCCCCTGCTCAACCTCGGCGCTGACCCGGAGGCCGCGACGGGGATTTGACCGCCGATCGACCGATTCGTACCGAAGGCCGAAGCCGTAAAACAGCGTGTGGCTTCGTGGAATACGCTGGCGTCCGCTCCGCAGCCGCGCTCCCGCTCGACCAGGCTCTGTGACCTCACGGCTTAGACTCCCACTCAGCTCAAGGTCCTCCCCCAGCTCGTACCCCGCATCGAGGCCAACCTGCCGTTCCCCGTAGGTCGAGTCACGCTGCTCCCCGCGAAACGTACCGGTCACGCGAAACGGCAGACCGAAGATGTAGGGATCCGACATCGATAGGTCAAAAATGCTCGTCTGCCCGGGCCGGCGGTCCAATTTCAAGTCGAAGCGGCGCCCGCCCCCAAACAAGTGCTTCAGTGATAATTGTCCGTTGCCCACCAGCTGTCCCCCGCTGCGGGACGGGCCTGGGGGGAGGTAACCAATCACCAGATCGAATGAACCGGGCGGTGACTCGTCCACCGGCAGCCGAAGCGTAGCGCCGCCGTCCTCCGTGACCGTTAGCTCAGGGCGCCCAACGGACTCGAAGAACGGACTCTCTAGGAGCGACTCCCGAATGGCCGTGGGATCGTAGTTTGTGAGGGGGTCTCCGATTCGTAAGTTCGCCAGCCGGGCAAGAAGGCCGGGAGAGGTGCGAGCCTCATCGGGCACCTCAATTCTTCTTAACCACAGGGATGGCCCCTCGTCTACCCGGAGCGTGAGCCGCAGGCGCGGTGGCGACGCAGTATCGAGACGCGTTTCTGTCATTCGAATCTGGGCGAGCGGTCGGCCGTCCGCCTCGTATCGGTCCAGGAGCGCCGCCACGTCAGCCTCCAATCGTTGAGGATCGAGCGGCTCCCCTTCCTCCGTATCCATCAACCGACGAAGCTCAGTGGTGGCTACCGCTTCAGTCCCCTCAATTCGAAGATGCCCAACGACAACCCGAGGCCCGCGCTCCGCGTAGAGCCGCACCGCCGGGGTGGTACTCGTCGTGTCGAGGACGACCGAATCG
>PXTG01000096.1:0-16490 GCA_003023365.1 Bacteroidetes bacterium QH_7_62_13
CAGGGAAACGGCCACCGAATCAATGCCGAGCGTCGAGGCCTCCGTCGCCGCACTGACCGTCCCGGAGTAGAGCACGTTCACGGCGGTATTGGGGCCGTGGTTGATGCCACTGACGACGAGAGAGGGGCGTTCATCGAGCAACTCGTGACAGGCGAGTTTGATCGAATCCGTTGGGGTGCCGGATACCGCCCAGGCCGGGATCGACCCGGACGGCACCGAAAAATCAACCTCGTGGGCCCGTACAGGGTCGCGCACCGTAATGGCGTGACCGGCGGCGCTCTGTTCGGATTCTGGTGCCACGACACAGATCTCTCCAATTCCATCGAGTGCCGTGGCCAAGGCCTGAATGCCCTGTGCGGTAATGCCATCGTCGTTGCAGAGAAGAATGAGGGGATTCTCCTCCGAAGAATTGGGAGCCATGTATCTACGTGTTGGAATCTGTGAATGGAACGTCACCGAGAGACGGTGAACATCGACTGCCGGCAAACGGGATCAATAGCTTTCGTCGTCGGAGGGAAAGGACCGACTTCGCACGTCCTGTACGTAGCTGCTTATGGCATCGCCAATTCGGTCCTCCAGCTCCGCATACCGGCGAACAAATCGGGGGTTAAAATCCGTGGAGAGGCCAAGGGCGTCGTGGGACACCAGGACCTGTCCGTCGGTCTCGCCCCCCGCCCCAATCCCAATCGTCGGGATGGAGAGCGACTCGGTCACCTCTGTGGCCAACTCCGTGGGGATTTTTTCCAATACGAGCGCAAAGCATCCGGCCTCCTCCAATGCTTTCGCGTCCTCCCGTAACTGGTTTGCCTCCTCGTCGTCACGGGCCCGCACCTGATAGGTACCAAAGTCATGAATGCTTTGCGGGGTGAGACCGAGATGGCCCATCACCGGAATCCCAGACTCCACAATCCGTTTCACAGTGCCGATCACGGGGGCGCCCCCCTCCAACTTCACGGCGTGTGCCCCCCCTTCCTTCATCACGCGAATTGCCGACTGGAGTCCTTCTTTCTCGTCGCCCTGATACGATCCAAAGGGCAGGTCCACCGCGACCAGCGCCCGGTCGATCCCCCGCACCACACATTGGGTGTGATAGATCATGTGGTCTAACGTCATGGGGAGGGTGGTTTCGTTGCCCGCCATAACGTTGGAGGCAGAGTCGCCCACGAGGAGCACGTCTATCCCGGCCCGATCGAAGAGACGCGCCGACGTGTAATCGTAGGCCGTTAGCATCGCAATCGGTACCCCGGCCTCCTTCATCTCTTGAACCGTTTGAGTAGTCACTCGGGGCACGTCGGCAACCTCGGGCGGAGACGAATCGGAAGCCATAATCAGTAGACGGCGTTTGCGAGAAAGCTGGAATGCCCCCATCAGAACAGGGCTCGGACCGGAGCTCCCCGACGGAGGGGGACGGCTTCTTTTCGATCTCATTCATCGGGGACGGGAAGCTGCCCCCCCGAATCTCCTCCTCAAATCGAAACGCCGGTCCCAGTGTCGGGACCGGCGCTTCAGAAACATCTCGGCGCAACCGCTACTGGCCACCTCCTCCCGCTCCCTGCGTCGGGGACGTGCTAGGCTCGACGGTCGGCGACGGCTCGGTGGATTGCTGGAGCTGTATGCCAAGCTCCTGAGCCACATCCGGCGAAATATTGACCACCATATCGCTATTTTCGTCTACGTCGAGCAGAGCTTGTCTACGAACCACCATGTCAAGGTTCTTCCGAGAAGAAACCGTCTCGATCGCGCTTTGCAGATCCTTGAGCAGTGGCTGCATAAGCTCCTGCTCTCGTTTTCGAAGCTGCTGCTGGCGCTGGCGGGACGATTTTTGGAGCTGCTGCTGGCGCTGACGGAGCTGGCGTTGACGCGCCCTCTTCGCTGAATCGGAGAGAAGCGACTGCTGCTGCTGGTACTGCTGCATTCGTTGCTGCAGCTGCTTCCGCTCTTTCTGGAGTTCCTGCTGCTGTTGCCGCGCCTCACGCTTGAGCTGCTTCTGAATCTCACTCATCTCCGGCATATTGGCAATAATCGCCTCTTGATTGGCGTACCCAATCTTTTGGGCATGAGCGACGGGCACCAGAAGGAGCCCCGCAAGGACAAACGTCGTGAAGGACGTGAGAATGCGCTTCATCATTCGGTTTCTAGTTAGTATTAGAAGTTCAGACGAATGGCAAATGGAAATCGGATTACCGCCGCCCCCGGTTCTCCTGGTCAATAGTAATTCCAAGTTCCCGCAGAACCTGGTTGCTCAGGTCGTGTTCCTCCCGGGCATAGAGAAAAAGCACCTCCCCCTTCTTGTCCACAATGTAGTCGTACCCCTCGGTCGTGGCAACGGTCTCGGCTGCTTTCAGGATGCGTTCCTGCAAGGGACGCATTAACTCCTCTTGACGGGAGTACAATTCTCCGTCCGGCCCAAAATACTTCTGGCGAAGTTCCTCCACCCGCTTCCGAGCACGCCGAATTGCCTGCTGCTTCTGCTTTCGTTCCTGCTCGGTGTAGAGCAGTTCTCGGGCCTGAAACTCTTGTTCCAGCTTCTGCACCTTTTCCTCCTGCCCCTGAATCTCAGTTCGCCACTGCTTCTCCAACTTGTCGAGTCGTTGTTGAACTGTGCTATACTCCGGCATCTGGTTGAGAACGTACTCCGTGTCGACGTACCCGATCTTCTGTTGGGCGAATGCCGTCCCCCCCGAAAGCAATCCCCCTCCAGCCAGCACGAAAACGGCGAGGAGCCGCCCCCATCTACGGAGCGGAAGTGGGTAGCGTGAGACCGACCTGCCTGTAAGCATTTGGGGAAAGACATTCGTCATCCACAGAGAACCCCAGCACGATGTCCCGCTGGGAGCTACCGCCCCCCTCCTCCTCCCTGGCCAATAGAGAACTGGAACGTCCAACTTGGCGTACCCTGGGCGTCCGACCCCGAGACGGGCGTGAAGCGATCAAAATTATAACCGTAGTTGAATTCGAGCGTCCCAACGATCGGCAAAAAGAGCTTTACCCCGATACCGGTCGACCGGTAGAGGTTCCCGGGCGAGTAACTGTTCAAATCTTCCCAGGCTCCGACGGCATCCAGGTACAGGTACGGCCGGGCCTGAAGCTGCTTCGACTGAACCGCCATCCATCGGAACTCGGACGTGTACTTGTTTAGAACACGAGCACCACGTGGTTGAAGCTGACCGTCGCGCGTGCGCACGCTCGGTCCGATGGAGCCCCTTGGATAGCCGCGGACGTAAACCGGATCGGTTCCAAAGTTACGTCCCTGATAATCAAAAGCGGTCCCCCCGACTTCGAAGCGCTCGAACTGCACTTCTCGCCCACCAATCTCTCCGATGTAGCCGAAGTTGGTGGCTACCCCGAACGAGAAGTTATCACCGAGAGGGACGTTCCACTTGGTGTCGAGCTTCCATTTGTGATACGACTCGAATCCCCCGACGGGCGGGGCCACCTCGGCCGAAAGTCTGACCTGAGACCCCGATCGGGGAAAGCGGGGGTTGTCCAGCGAATTCCGGGTGAGGGACTGTTGCAGGCTGATCGATTGGCTCCGGCCCGGCGGGATGCTTCCCTGAATGAGACCGACGTTCTGTCGCTCGCCGTTGTCGTTCGTTACGAACCCCCGGTTCCGGTATAGGTTGTAACGGACCGACGTCCCAGTCTGGAAATTCTTGTCGGGCCAGTCGAGGCGTTGTCGAACGAAAAGACTGGTCGAGGCGCGCTGGAATAGGCCATTATTCCCCCCCGATCGTCGGGAGTTGAAGACCCCTCGTGTGTACCGCGAGTACGAAACCGATCCCCCGACCGGCGTCGGGTTTCCCCCGAACCAGGGTTCGGTGAACGACATCGAGTAGTTCTGGTAGAAGCGGCCGTTCGTCCGAATGTTAACGGACAGCTTCTGGCCATCTCCAGACGGGAGCGGACGCCAGGCACTCCCATCGAAGAAGTTCTGGGCCGAGAAATTGTTAAAGGTGAACCCCAGCTGGAGCACGATGCCGAACTGTCCAAACGTGCCGGAGAGTTCGAGCTGATCACTCCCCACCTCCTCAACGTCATACGTCAGATCAGCAGTCTTCGAATCCTCGTTGACGCTGAGGTCGGGCCCGCCCTTTAGGGATTGCTTGCTAAAGTAGCTTAACTGACTGAGTCGACGAATTGACTCCTGTATGGCACTGCGGCTAAAGCGCTGACCCGGCACAGTTAGCAATTCCCGGCGGATAACGTAGTCGTTGGTTTTGGTGTTACCTGTGATCTGGATGTCCCCAAACTCATAGACATCCCCCTCTCGCACGTCGAACGAAAGGGCGAGAGAGTCCTCGCCGGCGACCCGGACGGTGGGACGTATTCGAGCCCGCATGTATCCGCGGTCCATATAAAGGCCCTTTACGTCGCTTCCCTGCTGATTCCCCTGGAGATTCTTTTCCATCGCTACAGCATTGTACACCTCCCCCTCCCGAAGGCCCAGTCGCTGGGTGAGGGCTTCATCGTCGAAAACTGTATTTCCCTCCCAATCGATACTCTTAACAAAATACTGGTCCCCTTCCTTCACGCTTACATCAATTGCAACCCCCTCTTTCCCGATGTAGTAAACCGAGTCTGAGACGATCTGAGCGTCGTAATATCCACGCTCACGATAGTAGTCAATGACCTTGTTCAGGTCGTCCTCGTAGGCGTCACGCTTGAACTTTTCCCCGCTCCAGATCCGCCACCACCGGTTCTCTTTCGTCTCTTCCATGGCGCCTCTTAGATCTCCGTCGTCGAAGCGCTGATTCCCCGAAAATCGGATGCGCTCGACTTCCATTTCCTTTTTCCGATCAACGGAGAAGGTGAGGCGGACGTTGCCGACATTGTTCTGGGTCCGCTTCACATCCACCGTAGTGCGGAGATACCCTTTCTCGTTGTAGAAATCCCTGATCACCTGCTTGGTCCGTTCAACATCGGAAGGACGAACCGGGCGTCCCGTCACCAGCGGAATTTTCTCCTTCAAATCGTCCTCGTGCCGTCCACGAATGCCGGTCATCTCGTAGCTGGTAAGAACGGGCTCCGGTACAACCTCAATGACAAGGTCAACGCGGTTTCCGTCGACATTTTGCTGGTGAATGGCAACGTCCGAAAAGAGTCGAAGATCATAAATCGACCGTACAGCCTCGGCAATCGTGTCTCCCGAAGGAAGAGTGATGGACTGTCCGCTGGAGAGGCCACTCGACTGGATGACGAACTTCCGCTTGCGCTGATTCTCGATCCCCTCGACCGAAATGGTTCGGATCACGTACTGAGAAGTCATTCCGGACGCTGACGACCCCATTCCTCCGGTTTGTGCGAGGGCCGTCGCTCCCCCACTCAAGCACAAACTCAAAGCGAGAAAGAGGAGCGTAAGCTGAAAACGCATGGTGGTGTGCCGCTTGTGAAGAGTCTCAAGATCGCTCCAGACTGAATATATCTGCGGATCAAACCGCGTCCGGCAGGGGCAGTTTCGGAATGTGAACGATCAAGCACTCGTACAACGATCCTTCCACTAGAATTATTCTATCAAGGAAAAGTATAGAACCTGTGGGTTTCCTCTCCGCCCGAAAGCCGTGACGGGACTTCGGACGGCTTACGTGTTCGTCGCGGGATCCTCCTCGCAGTCTTCGTAGGTAGACGATTGTACCCGGCCGAAGCGGCGCTCCCGGTCTTGGAAACTGCGGATTGCCTCGTAGAGCTGGTCTCGGCGAAAATCAGGCCAGTATTGGTCCGTGATGAATAGCTCTGTATAAGCACATTGCCACAGGAGGAAATTAGAGAGACGGTATTCCCCGCCCGTACGAATGAGGAGATCAGGATCGGGCATGCCGGCTGTATCTAGATGACCGTCGATGACGGAATCGTCGATCTCGTCCGGCTGAAGCTGTCCAGTTTTGACCTGACGGGCGATTGCCTGCACGGCCTGCACGATTTCAGATCGCCCGCTGTAAGAGAGAGCGAGATTGAGGGACATGCGTTGATTGTCGGCGGTGGAGGCCTTTGTCCGTTCGAGGGCTTCTTGACAGGCTGAGGGCAGTCGCGAAAGATCCCCAATCGTCTGCAGGCGAATATCATTCTCCATGAGCGTGGCCTGTTCTTCCTCCACCGTATGGACTAGCAGTTCCATCAAAGCATTTACTTCCTGGTCGGGCCGTTCCCAGTTCTCGGTACTGAACGTGTAGAGGGTCAGGTACTGGACGCCAATTTCGGCACAAGCCTCCGCAACTTCGCGAACCGAGGTTACGCCTTCGTGGTGACCCTCGAACCGGGCCCTCTCCCGCCGCTGTGCCCAGCGCCCATTCCCGTCCATAATGCAGGCGACGTGTTGCGGGAGCTCCCCCCGTTCTTTCAGAGACTGCTGCTTTTGATCGTCCTCCCGATCAGTTCCGTCGACAGAGGAAGCGTTGGTGGACTCTCGGGTCGATTGCATGGGGTATTTGTATCCGAGCACCGAAGTTGGATGCGGCTAGGTTCGCCTACTCTCAAGGAAGGACGTAACCTAACACTGTGGGAGTTGGGAAATACGCATGGTGACCACCAAAGATCAACGACGCTGATGAGAATCTATTCCAAAATCATCATCGCGACTTACAGACGAAGTATGTCGTTGAAAATGAGGAATGCCATAAAGCCGAGCAGAAGAATCATTCCAACCTGTTGGGCAATCATGCGCACCCGAACGGAAGGCCGGCGCCGGGTGACTGCCTCGTACAGAAGAAATAAGAGCTGTCCGCCATCCAGGGCCGGAACGGGGAGAATATTCATGATGGCCAGTGTGACCGACAAAATTGCCACGAGGCGCCAAAAAACGGTGGGGCCGGCCGCAGCGGCATCGCTCGTAACCTTCGCGATCATGACGGGCCCTCCCAGACTGTCTCGAAGATTGTCACGCCCAGTAGCAACCCGCTGCAAAGTGACGACGATGTTGCGGGTATTCTCCCAAACGGCGGTAAGACCCGTCGTGAACGCCTCCGCCGGCCCGTACTGCACCCGCTGCACGCCAAAGGTGTCTTGGAGCACCTTCTGGGTTGCGGCACTTGCGCCCGCATTGTAGACGCCCAAAACGTATCGATCCGACTGATCGTCGCGACTCGGCTTGATCGTTGCCTCGTAGGTCGTCGTTCGTTGCGTTTGTCGCACGATCGACGTGGGGCCAGCCGGACCGGTCGTGTCCGAAACGAGCGAATCAGCCCGTCGCCACCGCAGTGAAACGGGCTGGCCCTTCGACTCCTGAAGTCGACTGCTCATTTCGAACCAGAAACGAACCGTATCCCCATCCACCGATAGCACGCGATCCCCAGTCTGAAGACCGATCGAATCTGCCGGGGTGTTTTTCTGCACGCCGCCGATGAGAGGAGGGAGATATCCCAAACCGGGCAAGGGGGCCGCCCCCATTATCGGTTCGTCATTGTTCTGCACACGACTCAGCCGCGTGATGATGTCGGGGGGACCGACGAGTTGCTTGATTTCACCGTTGCGCTCCACGGTTACGGTAAGCGTATCGGCCGCCACGATGGACGACGGAGCAATCTGGTCGAAGCGCTCGAAAACCTGGCCGTTCACTTTTCGAATCTGATCTCCCGTCCGTAAGCCGATCGCGTGGGCCACGGAGCCGTCTTGGACGTACACCTCTTTCACATTCTGTGCCGGGATGTACGTGTCCCCTTCCGCCCAGTTAATCCCGGTAAAAATGAAGATTGCCAGGATGACATTGAACACGACCCCGGCACTTATGACGACGATGCGCTGCCAGACGGGCTTCGCTCGAAACTCCCAGGGCTCCGGGTCGGTCTCGACGTGATCGGTGTCGAGACTCTCGTCGATCATGCCGCTAATTTTTACGTACCCTCCCAGTGGAGTAGCCCCGATTGCGTATTCGGTATCCCCAAAGGTGCGGCCGAAGAGGGTGGGAGGAAACCCAATGGAAAAACGTTCGACCCGCATCCCGAAGTATTTCGCCGTTATGAAGTGTCCAAACTCATGGACGAACACCAGAACGGTAATCGCCAGGAGCACCCACAGAGTGGACGAGAGTATGCTGATCAGAAACTCCATACAGCGAAAGGCCAAACAACTAACAAAGAGACACAACAAATAGTACCCGCTCGCGGCAGGAGGCGAGACGCCTGTTCAATTTAACGACGTGGCTGCGAGTTCCTTCACACATTCTCGGGCCCACTCGTCCGCGTCGGAAAGATCTTCGAGCGTAGGGGTGCCATTGAGAGTCAGCTGATCCATGACATCCTCAATTGCTCGGGGGATGTCGACAAACGCAATCTCTTCCTCCAGAAATAGGGAGACGGCCTGTTCGTTGGCGGCGTTCAAAACCGCCGGGGCCGTCCCCCCCGCGTCGAGCGCGTCATAGGCCAACTGCAAGCACGGGAATTTATCGGTATCCGGCTGCTCGAAATCCAGTCGACTGACCTCCGACCAATCAAGTCGCTCGTGGGGAGCGGGCCATCGAGACGGATAGCTCAGCGCATACTGAATGGGCACCTTCATGTCGGGCACCCCAAGCTGAGCCTTCACCGCCCCATCGGCAAACGCGACCATCGAGTGAACAATAGATTGTGGATGAACGAGGACTTGGATCTCATCCACCGTGAGGTCAAAGAGCCATCGGGCCTCAATAACCTCCAAGCCTTTATTCATCATCGTGGCCGAGTCGATCGTGATCTTCGGCCCCATGGACCAGTTTGGATGATTGAGCGCCTCGTCCACGGTTACGTCGTCGAAGGTGTTAGCGGGGCGTGTACGAAACGGTCCCCCGGAGGCGGTGAGGACGACTGTTTCAACCGTCTGCTCCGACTCACCGGCTATGCACTGAAAAATGGCGGAATGCTCGCTGTCGACCGGGAGGAGTTCCCCGTCGCCTTCCTCCACTGCCTCCTGAACCAAGTCCCCCCCTACGACCATCGTCTCCTTATTCGCCAGTGCCACCCTCTTTCCCGCCCGTAGAGCAGCCAGGACGGGCACGAGCCCGGCGGTGAACCCGACGACAGCCGCCACTACCGAATCCACATCGTCACGCGCAGCGACGTGACGAAGTCCCTCCTCCCCCGCTAGCACCTCTATATCGAGGCTAGATAGACGGTGCCTGAGTGTCTTTGCCTTCGGGGCGGACCCAGCGACCACGATCTCCGGACGAAACTCCCGGGCTTGCTCGGTCAGGAGATCGACGTTCGCTCCGCACGTCAGCGCCCGCACGTCGAACCGGTCCGGGAAGAGCCGAACCACGTCGAGCGTCTGGGTCCCGATGGACCCTGTAGCGCCCAAGACCGCCAGTCTTTGGGGGGACTCATTCAGGACACGAGAGGGTTCCAGAGTGGTCATAAGTGCACGGCTGAGTCATGAGTGACGAACGGAGCACGGGGAATCGGAGTTGGGACCGGTGGACGCTGTGGATGAACGACACCCGGAAACGCACCTCCATAATATACCGTACTGACAAGAGCAACAGAGGTCCCTCATTGCGGGGGTACACCCACTGTTGTCACCCGCCCGGGCTCTTCGCATTCCCCTCGCCGAACACTGTCTGCCGGTACAGCCCCATGCACCTATCGTCTTTGCACGGTGTCCTTCGTATTTTCAGCGTGCTAATACTCGGGTTGGTGGTCCTGCCACGGGGCGCCTGGGCACAGGCGACCGATAGCACGCAGCTCCGACGGTTTCGCATGGCCGATGCTCGGTTGCAGGCAGGGGATGCCGAAGAGGCGATTCGCATCTTGGAGGCACTCCACAAGGAATCCCCGAACAATGCATCGTTCTATCGAAAACTGAAGGAGGCTTACGAGAGCGTCAAGCGCTACGACGATGCTTTACGTCTGGTCAACGAACGGATCGATGACACTCCCTCCGCGGAGCTTCTGTCCGAAAAGGCGCGCCTACTGTACCAGATGGAGGCGGAGGAAAAAGCGAGCGCGGCCATCGACGAAGCGATCGCACGTGCCCCGGCCCGCCCCGCGACCTACCGCCTCGTGTATCAGACCCTGGTCGACCTTCAGCGCTTCAGGCAAGCGATCGATGTGCTACAACGAGCGCGCTCACAGCTTGACGATGACAGTCTTTTCCGGACTGAACTGGCCTACCTGTACGGTCTCGACGGCCAACATGAAACCGCGATGCAGGAGTACGTCGACCTCCTTGATACGTCCCCCGACCGGGTATCCTTGGTTCGCAGTCGGCTTCAGACATTCGTCGAGCAGGGGGAAGGAATCGAAGCGAGTATCTCCGTCCTCGAAGGAGCGGTCGAGGATCAGCCACTAAACCCGGCCTACCGGAAGCTACTGGCCTGGCTCCACATGTCGACCGACGACTACGAGGCCGCCCTCGACGTATATCGGGCGCTTGACCGGTTGCAACAACAGGAGGGACAGGCCCTGTTTTCTTTCGCACAGAAGGCCGCCGATGCCACTCAGTACGACGTCGCCACGAGAGCGTTCGCGGCAATTCTGGAGCGCCACGGCAACGCCGAGGTTGCTCCCCGGACACAACGAGCCCTCGGTGATGCGTACCGCCAGTGGGCCAGGGATACCTACGGCTCCTCCCCTGTTCACCGAGATTCCGTCCCCCGATACGACGCCGCGCGCCGGGCGTACCAGACGTTTTTGGAGAAATATTCGAACCACGAAGCCTACCCAGTGGTGTTGTCCCGACTAGGTACCATCCAGGTGGACGTCTACCAAAAGTTTGAAGCGGCCCGATCTACCCTGCAAGAAGTCGTTTCCTCCTACCCCGAAACATCGGCGGCCGACGAGGCCCGCTACGATCTCGGAAGAATCGCGCTTCTACAGGATAATTTCGAGCGGGCCCAAGTTCTCTTTTCCCGGCTCACCAACGATCTGCGTGGGGGCGACCTCGCCGATCGGGCGCGCTTCGAGCTCGCTCAATTGCAGTTCTATCAGGGAAACTTTGAGGCCGCCCGTACCCGTGCCCAAGCCACCAGTGCCAATACCTCGTCGGACGTGGCCAACGACGCCATCGATTTGAGTGTCCTCATCCAGGAGAATAAGGGACCCGACTCGCTGAATTCGGCACTCCGCCTGTACGCACAGGCACAGTTACGAATCCGACAACACCGCTACCCCGACGCTGAGGCGCGCCTCGACTCGCTGCTGCAGTCGCACCGCCGCCCCCCTCTCACCGACGACGCCCAACTCGGACGCGCCGAGGTCTACTTGGCTGTGGGAGATACGGCCCGCGCCGTGGAGGCCTACAAACAGCTACCCGAAGAATACCCCCGGAGTCCTCACGCCGACCGGAGCCTCTTTCGACTCGGTGAACTCTACCAGGAGACTGGGCGCACGGAGCCGGCGAAGGAGACCTACAATCACCTGCTGACCGACTATCCAGAGTCGCTTCTTGCCAGCAAAGCCCGAACCCGTCTTCGTACACTCCAACGGGACCAGGGATAGAGTCCCCGAAGCAGAGCCGGCATCGACGCCGATCATTCTCGCCCCTCCTCCAAATGACTAATCGCAGTTGTGAACTCTTTCCCCCCCTTTCTCGCCCGGACCCTCTGGTCGACCGTTCTGCAAATAGCAACAATTGCGATCCTTTTTCTCCTGGCAGGCCTATCCGCCGGTCCAGCACCCGCTCAGGCCCAGGAGCTGCTCATTCCAATGAACGATCAACAGAATAACCATCTCAAGGCTTACGGGGCCGTCTACATGACGCTTCAGGAGGGACAGAAGGTCGACTGGCTCCTCAACTACAAGGGGGGCTCGTTTCTTACTCAGGCATCCGAGTCCGCCCTCCAGGAGCTACGGTCGCGGGGCGTCACGTACCGGAAGATTGGAGGGGCGAAGGCGTCCCAAATTATCTCCGAGGTAGAGGCCGATGGAAGCAATATGTCCGTGGTCCCCCTGGAAAAAGCCCCGAAGATCGCCGTCTACGCCCCAGAAAGCGCCGTGCCCTGGGACGATGCCGTCCGTCTCGCTCTCAAGTATGCCGACGTCCCCCACGACGTCATTTACGACAATGCGGTGTTGAATGGCGAGCTCAAACAGTACGACTGGCTCCATCTCCACCACGAAGACTTTACCGGCCAGTTCGGGAAGTTTATCCGCTACCGGAATGAGCCCTGGTACATCCAAAAACAGAAGAACGCCCGTGAACTTGCCCGCAAGCACGGCTACTCAAAAGTAAGCCAGCTAAAGCTGGCCGTAACGAAGAACATACGCAACTACGTGTCCCAGGGCGGCTTTCTTTTCTCCATGTGCTCGGGGACCGAAACGTTTGATATCTCCCTCGCCGCCCGAAATGCTGACATCGTGCCGAAGGCCTACGATGGGGATCCTGTAGACCCCGATGCCCTCGACAAGCTTAACTACGAACCGACGCTTGCCTTCAAAAATTTCCGGCCAAACCTGAACGCCCAGGAATACGAACACTCTAACATTGATGTTGGCCCGCCGCCGTCGGAGATCCGGGATCCCTCGCTCGACTATTTCACCCTGTTCGACTTTAGTGCGAAGTGGGACCCTGTACCCGCCATGCTCACGCAAAACCACGTAGCTACCGTGAAAGGCTTCGTGGGACAAACCACTGCCTTTAACAAGCGTGTATTGAAGGAGAACGTAGAAGTACTTGCAAAACCACCGGAGCGGGATCAAGTGCGCTACATTCACGGCACCCTAGGAAAAGGAACGTTTACGTTCTACGCCGGCCACGATCCAGAAGACTATCAACACTACGTGGGCGAGCCCCCGACCGACCTGTCCCTTCACCGAAACTCCCCCGGCTACCGCCTCATCTTAAACAATATCCTCTTTCCCGCTGCGAAGAAGAAAAAGCAAAAGACCTAATCGACCAGGCTCTTTCTCCAACACATCCAGGCCTCACCGTTCAAGGCCCGAGTTCCCTTTCCTCCGGTTCCCTCGACTGAGATTGTCCTCCCGAACGACACCAACAGCCTCGGAAACATGATGGGCGGTCGCCTGCTGCACTTGATGGATAAGTGCGCCGCCATTTCCGCCCAGCGGCACGCGAACCGGATCTGCGTGACCGCTTCTGTCGACAACGTCGAGTTTCAGTCCGCCATTCAGGAAGGAGAAATTGTTGTCATTGAGAGTCAGGTCAACCGGGCCTTCCGTACATCCATGGAGGTGGAGCTGAACGTCTGGGCCGAGAACGCACTCGACGAAACCCGCCGAAAATGCAATCGAGCCTTTTACACGTTCGTTGCCCTTGACGACGAGGGGTCCACGGTCGAAATTCCGTCGATCGATCCGGAGACCGACGCGGAACGAGACCGCTATGAAGCAGCCGCCAAGCGCCGCGATATCCGTCTTGTTATTTCTGGCCGCAAGGACCTGGAAGACGCGTCTCACCTCCAGAAGGATATGCTTACTGCCCTCCAGCACGCCCCCGATGCCGCGGAATGATACATTTTTCAGTCCTAAGGTAGCGAGCAGCTATGGATTTTGCCTGGGCCTTTTCTTCCTGCTGTGCGAGCTTGGGGGCGCGAGCCTCTTTTCCCCCGTCGCCGCGGCTCAACGCTCTCGAGGAACCACAACCACCGGTCTCCAGGTCGGTCGACCCGCGGGCGTGACGGCAACGCTTTACCGCTCCACAGATGCGGCGTACGGGAGACTCCGTACCACCGACGGCGATGATTTTGTGGACCTCTATGCGTATCGGCTCCACGAACGACCGCTTCCGGGCTCCCTACTGCCCTTATCTCTGGGAGCGGGAGTATTGGGCTTCGGTACAAACTAGACGGTCCTTGACGGGTGCTGGCTCTTCTATTCAGCAAGGGTAGCCCCCTCCCGTTCTCCAACAGGCAACGTCCATTTTGGACTCACTGGATCTTATCGACCAACGAGTATCAACTGAGCTCGACAGTGTGTGCGTCCCATGCTTCGTACTCGCGTTCTAATTACTGGTGCAAACGGCCTTCTGGGACAGGCCTTGGTTCGACGACTCAGTTCGACCGACGACCATGACGTGCTCGCTACTGCTCGGGACGACGCCCCCCGGTTCGACGTGCCCTGCGATTATACGCAGCTGGACGTTACGACCCCCGACGCAGTCGAAACGCTCCTGACTGACTACGACCCCGATGTGGTCGTAAATTGTGCGGCGGTCTCCGACGTCACCGAGTGCGACGAGGATCGCAATCGCGCCTGGGCCGTCAATGCCCGCGCCGTGCGAACCCTCGCCAAACAGTGCCGGTCCGTCGGTGCGCGCCTGATCCAGCTTTCGACGGACTTCGTGTTTAACGGAAAGCGGGGTCCCTACGAGGAGGACGCACGCCCCGATCCGGTGAACTACTACGGCCGGACAAAGCTTGCCGGTGAAAATGCCCTCCGCGAGTTCGACTTTTTGGACTGGGCGGTCGTTCGCACGGTTCTGCTCTACGGCACGGCGAAAGATCTGTCGCGCTCGAACGTCGTGCTGTGGATGATCGACCGACTCTCGGAGGGGAAGCCGCTCCGTGTCGTCGACGATCAATGGCGAACTCCCACCTACGTTCGCGATCTTGCGGACGGGATCGTTCGTCTGATCGACCGGGACCGAACAGGCATCTATCACATGTCCGGGCGGGAAATGATCACCATCCACGAGCTTGCCCGGACGGTGGCCGACGTGCTCGGCTTCGATCCCTCTCCGATTGAACCGGTCTCTAGCGACTACTTTGAGGACGCCGTAGATCGTCCCCCCAAAACGGGATTTATCATCCTGAAGGCCGAAACTGAACTCGGATACGACCCCCGTCCGCTCCGGGAAGGACTCCGAACCGTCGGAAAAGAACTCGGCGTCTCGTCCCCGTCCTGATTCAGAAGCCTTGATCTTTGAACGGAGTTCAGAGAGGAGATGTGGGACCGCCGGTCCCGCTTTCTATCTTATGGAAATCCTCTTCGGTTCTAAACCTGTCTAGTAACCTCCCGGCTCCATGCTCGACATCGACGACGTTCGCTCCAACCCCCAGCGTGTGAAAGAGGCGATCCGGGCGAAAGATACCGGCTCGCCCGAGATGGTCGACGAGCTCCTGGACGTGGACGAACGGCGCCGGTCCTCCATCACCGACATGCAGCAGGCCCAATCCCGACAGAACGACTTGTCCGCCGAAATTGGGACCCTGAAGCGGGAAGGCAACGAGGAGGCGGCGCAGGAGCGAATCGAGGAGACAAGCCGCCTGAAGGAGAAGATTGATGACCTTCAGGACACGGTCCAGGAGAGCGAACGGCAGCAGCGCGAGCTTCTTCTGCAGATCCCAAACATCCCTCATCCCAGCGTTCCGGTCGGTGCCACCGAAGAAGATAATGAGGTGGAAGAGACCGTCGGGACATCTCCGGATTTCTCTTTCGACCCTGCCCCCCATTGGGAACTTGCCGACCAACACGACCTCGTCGATTTCGAACGCGGTGCAAAGGTCACGGGTAGTGGGTTTCCCTTTTACACGGGCCGAGGGGCTCGACTACAACGCGCCCTGCAGAACTTTTTCCTCGACCGTGCCCGCGAGCTCGGATACCGGGAGATGCAACCCCCATTGTTCGTAAATCCCGACAGCGCCGAGGGGACCGGTCAACTCCCGGATAAGGACGACCTCATGTACCGCATTCCGGAAGACGACTTTTTTCCCATTCCGACCGCCGAGGTCCCAATGACCAACTTTCATCGGGACGAGATCCTCGATGTAGACACCTTGCCCCGGAAGTACTGCGGCTATACGCCGTGCTGGCGTCGCGAAGCCGGGAGCTACGGAGCCGACGTTCGAGGCCTCAATCGCCTCCATCAGTTTGACAAGGTCGAATTGGTACAGATCGTCCACCCCGACAACAGCTACCGGGCGCTCGAATCCCTGCTCAGAGACGCGGAAAGTGCCCTCGAGGCCCTGGGGCTTCCCTACCGCCGCCTCCTCATGTGCACGGGAGACATGGGCTTCACCCAGGCAAAGATATACGACCTGGAGGTGTGGAGTGCGGGCCAAGAACAGTGGCTGGAGGTGTCCTCCATCTCGAACTTTGAGGCCTACCAGGCCCGCCGCATGCAGATTCGCTACCGGCCGGAGCCGGAGGCAAATCCTCAGCTGGTACACACCCTCAACGGGAGTGGCCTGGCCTTCCCCCGCATCCTGGCCGCCCTCCTTGAGAACAATCAACAGGCCGACGGGACCATTGCCCTTCCGGACGCTCTCCATTCGTACACCGGCTTCGAGCGAATCCGGTAGCCCTCTCCCTTCTCGCCCACCATGCAACCCACTACCTACGAAGACGGAGACGCCCGTGACGAAGTGCTTCCTGGGGTTGCCGGCGGTGAGTAGTCTCCCCACCGATCTTTCGGAAAGCGAAGAGCTTCTCGACCTTTCGACGGATCGGTACTGGGCCTGGCTTGCCCCCCTTGGTGAGAGGGGAAGCGTCATCGATCAAACCCTCGACACGCTTCTGGACGGGGTGTATGACTGCCGAGCCTCATTCACAGCCTGTCGTCCCCGCGACGGCTCCAGTCTCTCCCCAGCCGAGTTTTACGACGGACAGCAGGCGGCCCTGGAGGTTCCTACC
>PXTG01000096.1:16665-31025 GCA_003023365.1 Bacteroidetes bacterium QH_7_62_13
GGTCTGATCGGCCACCTCGACCATCGACCTGAGCTTCTCCTGCTGGCCAAGCGAGAGGGCCGCTTCGGCCGCCTCCCGCATGCTCTCGTCGGCATTCTCGGCCATCTCCCGGCAGTTGCGATGGATCTTGTGCTCGAACCAATCAAACAAGTAGTCCACGGCAGCCCGGTCCCGTTCAAACTCCGGCCCGAATTCACCGGTGCGGAGCTGGTCGTCCATCTTCGAAAGAGAAGCCGTGAGGGCAAACAAGAAGATTGCGTTGTCGGCCACCCGTGCCTGCTGGGCCTGGTGTTTGACCACGTCTTCGCGCTCCCACTTGCTCACGAGCTTGAAGTAGTGGGAGTGTTTTTGGATCAGCTTGGCGAGGCGATCGGCGTGATCCTGGATGGCTGGATGAACGCTTTTGATCTCCGGCGCGCTCGGTTTGAGGCCAAGGAATAATTGGGCCCCCAGCGGAAGCGCCTTTTTCATCACCGTGGGGCTGGTGGCGGCGGTGAAGATGCGACTCAGATTCTCCCCGATCGACTCATCCGTGTCCCAGAGCAGCGCCTCCTGAACCGAAATCATCTGCTCGGCCAGCTGCTTGCCCCCATAGGCGAAGATGAAGCCCTGCATGACCTCGTTGGATCCTTCAACGATGGAGTGGATCCGGTTGTCTCGCCAGGCCCTCTCGACTTCGTGTTCGGTCATGTAGCCTTCTCCCCCCATCACCTGCATCACCTCGTCGATGACCTGCCATCCAAACCCCGAACAAAAGACCTTCGTCATCGCCGTTTCCACCATGATGTCCTTTTCGCCCCGGTCAAGCATACCGGTCATCATGTAGAGCATGGCGTCCATGGCGTAGGTCACCGCCGACATCCGGGCGATTTTCTGCTTGACCAAGTCGAAGTCGGCAAGGGGCCGGTCGAACTGATAGCGCGTCTGCGCCCATTTGATGCCCTGCTCCTTGGTCGCCTTCGCGGCGCCGGTGATGCCGGCACTTAGCGTGCAACGGCCATAGTTGAGGCACGAAAGCGCCACCTTGAGGCCGGATCCTTCCTCGTGGAGAAGGTTCTCCGCCGGCACCCGCACGTCGTTGAAGCGGAACCGCGCCTGCCAGGTGCCCCGAATCCCCGTCTTGGCCCGGTTGTTTTCAAAGATTTCGACGCCGTCCATGTCGGGCGTCACGACGAGGGCATTCACACCGTTCTGTTCCAGCTCCCCCGTCTCAGGGTTGGGGACCATGTTCTTACACATAACCGTGAACAGCCCGCTGAGGGAGCCGGAGGTTGACCACTTCTTCTCCCCGTTCAGAATGTAGTAGCCATCCTCCGTCCGCACGGAGAACGACTCTTGGTTCCCGGCGTCGGACCCGACATTCGGCTCCGAGAGGCAGAAGGCACTGAGTTTTTCGCTGGCCACCGTCGGGAGGTATTTCTCCTTCTGCTCCTCCGTCCCGAACATCACGAGCGCCTTGCACCCAATCGACTGGTGGGCAGACACCATGACGGCGGTAGAACCACAGTAGCGTCCGATCATTTCGAGGACACGGTTGTAGCTGGTCACCCCCAGGCCGAGCCCACCGTACTCTTCAGGGATGATCATGCCCATCACTCCCATGTCGAAGAGTCGGTCGACGACCCATTCGGGAATGTATTGCTCCCGGTCAATCTCGACGCGAGGGTGTTCGTTTTCCAAATACTCTTCAAGCTCTGCGAGAAGCTCGTCGCACTTTTCCCGCTCCTCCTCGCTTTCGTGGGGGTAGGGAAAGACGAGATCTTCGCGGAAGCGTCCCCAGAAGGCATTCTTGATGAACCCCATGTCCTCGGGCTCCGGGCCCATCATCGCCTCGATGTTTTGGATCATCTTCTGATCTTCTTTCGAGACGCCCTTGATGTTACTCAGTCCTTGGTCAGCCATGTGTAAGTGTGGATTGTTTGTGCCAGCCTACGTCTCATCCGCACCGGGGCAAGAAGAATGTGAGAACGCCCAAGCGGGGGAGCCCCCGTCGGGCCTGGATGGTGCGACTCCTTTCTTACCGGTGTTGGAAGTGCTTCCAACGACGGGTTGAAGTGGTAACTGTAACGGGCTCGTCAGTTCCCCCTGAGGCCCGAGGATCCGACCGAATCCCTTCACTCTTCACTGATCTCTACCTCGGACAGAGCCGCGGCCCTGGCCTTCTTCACTCCCCTTTTGACCGCAGCGGGCCCGTGTGGCCACGCGAGGCCTCTGCTCGACGCGCACGCCAACAGCCCCACCCATTACGACTCCCCCTCAAGTTCGTAGATGTCCATTGCGTTCTGGGTCGTGATTTCCTCAACTTCCCGAATCGGTACGTCTTTTATCCGGGCCAGGTGATCGGCCACGTGGCGCACAAAGGCCGGCTCATTCCGATCCCCTCGGTTGGGCTCTGGGGCGAGATACGGGCTGTCCGTTTCTACGACGATACGATCCAGGGGAACGTCCTCCACGGACTCGTCCACCTCGCTGTTGGAAAAGGTCATGATGCCCCCCACCCCGACGTAAAAGCCCAGTGCCCAGGCCCGCTCTGCGACCGACGACGGATCGACGTAGCAGTGGAGGATGCCGCGCATTCGCTCCGGGTGATCGGTCCGCTCGTGCTCTTCCTCCAGAATTGCGAGAATATCGTCGGTCGCTTCTCGGTTGTGGATCACGAGCGGCAAATCAGCTTCGATAGCAAGGCGGATGTGTCGCCGGAAAAACGCGTGCTGCCGGTCGTCGAACGACCGGTCCCAGTAATAATCGAGTGGCTTCTTCGGTCTCCGACGGGTGGAGGGCCGCCATCGCGTAAAGTCCCTCGTGCTCCGTGCATAGGTCGACGGCCTGCTGGATAGACGGAACATCGATTGCAGGCATCACGATGGTTTCCACACCGGCATCTCGGGCTCGCGCGAGTACCGCTTCCCGGTCATCGTCGAACTGATCGAGGTAAAGGTGAGCGTGGGTATCGACGAGCATGACATTCTAGGTAGTAGTCAGAAACGGGTAGGTGCGTACGGGTCCTGGCTATCGCATCGGTCTGTTCACGTCCCTACCGGAGCTGCTCTGAGAAACTGATACTCAACTGGCCGGTAGGCGGCACTGGTCCTTTTTCACGAAGGAAATCACGCCGAAGATCACCCAGAAATTCGGAATTGTAAATCGGTTCCGCTGATTTTCACCGCTTGCTCCCGTCACATGTCGTCTCCCTTGTCCGGATCATGGACGAGTTTGACGTTGGGACTCGTCTTCTCTCTGATCGTTGTGGGCGCAACGTCGGTGCGGGCACAATCTACGCCGGACAGTCTTGATCGGGTCCGCGTGCGGTTGCACCACCAGTCGAATGTGTCGGAGGTCAAGTTGACCGTCGAAAATGGTCCACTGGCGGTCTATCTTCCCTCGGGGGGCTCCCCTGCGATGCGGCTGCAAACGGGAGAGACGGTCGTCGCCGGGATTCGCCAAACGGACGTGTACGTTCGGCGGAAAAACAATGGACTCTACGCCACGCGTCTGGACCTTCGGCCAGCCGGCGAGGACGCGTCCTGGTCGGTGTCCTCCGACCAGCTTGAAGCTCGCACATACAGCGGCGAACTCCACCTGGCACCGGCCCCCGAGACAAACGCTTCCCTCCTGCTCGTCAACGACGTTCCTCTGAACGATTACGTTGCAAGCGTCGTCGCGGAGGAGTACGGTCTCGACGATCGAGCGGGGACGAGAGCAATGGCCGTCGTCGCTCGCACCTACGGCCTCTTTGCATCCGCCAAGTTCGGTGGAGCGTACGATCAGGCCGACGGCACAGCTTCTCAAGTATACGAGGGCCTCGACGTAATTACCGACCGCTCCCGCCGCGCGGCCCGAGCCACGAAAAATGAGGTCCTGACCTACGATGGCAACCTCATTCAATCCGTCTATTTTTCGTCCAGCGGGGGACACACGGCCAACAACGAAGACGTGTGGGACGCCGAGCAGCCTCTCCCGTACCTTCGCGGCCGCGACGACCCATACGACGAAGGCTCGCCCCACCATCGATGGTCGGTTACGGTTGATCGTTCGTCCCTCCTGCAGATGCTTACTCGCGATCAGGGCACCCTCGTAGAGGGCTTCGTCATCGAAGACAAGGCCGCCCACGGACGGGTAGAGACCGTCAAGATCCTGCGCTCCGACGAGAAGACCCCCAAAATGAAGGCAAACGCCTTTCGGCTCCTCGTAAACCGGAACCTGGAGGCCGTCACCCTCAAAAGCACGTGGTTTACGGCGCGACGGCAAGGAGATCAGTATGTCTTCGAAGGTCGGGGCTTCGGCCACGGTGTAGGACTGAGCCAGTGGGGAGCCCACACGATGGCCCAGCGTGGGAGAAGCTACCGTGAGATCCTACGGTTTTATTACACCGGTGTGGAAATCAAACCGGTCGAGAACGTTCAGTTTGACTCAATTACGGCGCCGGTCGCAACGTCCCCTTCCCCATCAGCGACCGATACTTCCACCCGCCGAATTGGCTGGTGACATCATTCCGACCCAGTTGGTCGAGTGGGGAGCACTTCGTCGAACTCATAGATTGAACGGCTTTCGGATGTACCACGAAATTCGGATTGTCCTTCTCCTTTCGCTGTTTCTCTTACCGTCGCGGGCATTCGCTCAGTCTACCGATACGACAGCGACCGATACGTTCCGGGTCCAACTGTCGGAAGTGACGGTCAAGGCGGCTCGGTCGACCATCACGGAACGCGATGCAGGGTTCGCGCTCACCGTCCGTGAGCGCTCCCCCGAAGACGTCGCCCTGACGCCCGGAACGTCCCTGGATGAACTCCTTCGCCCCCTCGTCGGAATTTGGACCAACGACCGACACCACTTTGCCCTCGGGGAGCGAATCAGTGTTCGCGGGGTCGGGTACCGGTCCAACTTCGGCGTCCGCGGGATTCAGGTACTGTACGATGGCGTACCACTCACCCTGCCGGACGGTCAGGCCTTTCTCGACGTAGTGGATCCGGCCGTGACCCGCACGGTCGAATTGATCCGATCCCCGGCGTCGGTCTTCTGGGGCAATGGAAGCGGAGGGGGGCTCTTCCTCTCGTCGCAGCCGCCCGCCTCGGCCCCGACGGTCCGGGCACGGGTTCAAGGGGGAAGCTTCGGCCAACGACAAGGGGTACTGGAAGTCACTGCAAACACGGGGGCCTGGTCCCTACACGGGTATACCTCCGGAAATCGGCAAAATGGGTATCGCGACCATAGCGAGGGATATCGGCTCCGCGCTGGGCTTAATGCCACCCGCAGATTTTCCTCCGAGACGGAGCTCCGGCTGACCGCCGCAGGGGACGTCCAGGACACCGAAAATCCCAGTAGTTTGACTCTACAGCAGTTCCGAGAAGACCCCTCTCAGGCCCGCCCTGCATTCGCCAACGTGAACGCCGGAAAGCAAAGTGAGCAGGGACAGGTGGGGGCGGCCCTCACCCACGATCTCGGCCCCGCGACATTCTCAGGGACTGGGTATTACCTGTACCGCTCCCTGGAAAATCCTCTTTCGTTTGGCACCATCACGTACGACCGACACAGTGGAGGCGGCCGTTTCACAGTTCGCCGAACGGAGGGACGGATTGAAGGAGGCGTCGGCGTTGACGCCGGACGTCAGTCTGACGACCGAGTAGAATACGATTCAACCACGGCGGACGGTCGTGCAGCCGGAGACATCAACCTCAATCAGGTGGAGACCGTTCTCAGTGGCTCGGCGTTCGGGTACCTTCGCCTCAACGCCACCAGCCGGCTCGCTGTGACGGGCGGCCTCCGCGTTGACCGAATCCGCTTTGAGGCCGACGATCGGTTGCAAACAGACGGGGATCAATCCGGCTCACGGGCCTTTTCGGCCTGGTCCCCAACGCTCGGCGCTACCTATGACCTTGGGACGACCCAACTCTTTGCTCAGTATAGCTCGGCGTTCGAGACCCCAACCGCCGCTGAACTGTCCAATCGTCCGGGGGGTGGAGGGGGCTTCAACCAGCAGGTAGCTCCCCAGGAAACCCAAGGGTTCGAAGTGGGCGCCCGTGGAACAGTGTCCAGCGCCCGACTACAGTTCGATATAGCCTTATTTCGCTTACGGGTGAATGACCTGATTTCCTCGTACGAAGCTCCCTCAGGGCGCGACGTTTACGATAACCTGGCCGCAAACACCCACGACGGCATCGAAGCAAGTCTTACCTGGCAGGCCACGCGGTCCCTGGAGGTTGCCGCCCGGTACACCGGAAGCCGCTTTGTGATCAGTGAGGCCCCGTCAAGTTCCCTCGTTGGTAATCGCGTACCGGGAATCCCCTCCCGCCGTGTTTACCTCCACACAGAAGTGAACCATCAGGGATGGTGGGCACGGCTTTCGGGCGAAGGGGTATCGAGCTATTATGCCGACAACGCCAACACCGCGAAAGCTCCCCGTTACGTCCTGGTCGACTTGCGCCTCGGCCATCAAGGCCTACAGGCGGGAGGCCTAACGTTCAAACCATTTGTTGCGGCTGATAACCTTCTCGACGAGCGGTACGCGAGCTCGGTCGTGGTCAACGCGTTCGGCGGGCGCTACTACGAACCTGGGCCGGAGCGATCGTTCTCGCTCGGCTTCAATGTGGAGTGGTAACGACGTTCATACCTCCACCCACGGCTGTTCGCCCGCTCGCCACCCGCCTCGTGCCATTCGCGGGGTAGAGTGCGCCCAGGCGCCTCGCCCATCGGCGGTCAGGAGCAACAGCCCGCCGGTAGCCCCCGCCCCCTCCGGATTTTGGACGGCCCGGTGCATGTGCAGCAGGCGCTCACGCGCGACCGGTTCGGGATGGGCGTCGCCGGCAAGGTCCGCAACCGCTCGCTGAGACAGGACGACGGCGCTGATGGCTTCGCCCCACCCCGTCGCCCCGGCGGCGCCCGTATCGGTAGCGTAGAAGCCTGCGCCGGGAAGCGGCGAGTCCCCCACCCGACCCGGGGGTTTGAAGGGCGTCCCCCCTGTGGAGGTCGCGGCCGCCAGCCGACCGTTCACGTCACGGGCTACACAGCCAACGGTATCCGCGCCCGTTGATCCTTCCGGGGTCCCCGGCAGAAAAGACGTACTCGGGTGGCGCTGGTCCACCGCTTCGCGAAGCTGCTCGTAGCGCGTTCGCTCGCGCTCGCAAACCAGCTGGTGGTTTTGGACCATCTCCAACCCCTCAATCTCCGCAAAGCGTTCGGCCCCCTCCGCCGCCAACATGCGGACCCGTCCCTCTCCGGCATCGAGGAGGCGACGGGCAACGCGAACGGGATGGGCCACTTTCTTCGTCGCCATCACCGCCCCGTAGTCCAGAGTCGTCCCGTCCATCACGCCCGCGTCGAGCTCCACCTCCCCATCTTGATTGAGCATCGCGCCACACCCAGCGTCGAACGCCCCATCCGCCTCCAGTGCCGCAACAACCGCCGTCACCACATCGAGGGCGCCGCTCCCGTTCAAGAGCGCATTCCGGCCACGCTGGAGCGCCGTTCGCAGTCCCGACCGATGCGCCTGGACCACACCGTCGGGAATGTCCCACGCCCCCCCGTGTGCGAGGAGCATCGCTCCCGTTCCCTCGAACCGACTCATCCGATCCTCGACGAGGCGTTCGAAAGCGTCTCGATTTTGCGGGTCCACGGGACGAGACGGCGGCAGGTCAATCGCGTAGGGGTCGACAGGTTTACCCCGCTTCCAGAGCCGGTAATCGAGATGCGGGCCGGTGGAGCGCCCGGTGCTGCCCACGTACCCGATTGTCTCCCCCTGCTGCACCCGAGTGCCGGGCGTGATGCCATCGGCAAAATTTGCGAGGTGCAGGTACGCGCTCGAATAAGTCTCATTATGACGGATCTTCACGTAATTCCCGTTGGGGCCCGCGTACTGCGCCTTCAGAACAACCCCACTCCCTACCGCCCAGACAGGAGTCCCCCGAGGCGCAGCGTAATCAACACCAGTGTGGGGCATGCTGCGGTCGAGGATTGGATGATCTCGATTGTACGTAAATCCGGAGCTGATTCGGCTGTAGCGAAGGGGAGCTTTCAGCAGTGTGCGACGGAGGCTCTCCCCCTCCCGATTGAAGTATCGGTCCTCCTCTCCGGTCTCGAACCGAAAGCCGTGGAATTGATTCTCCTTGTGAACGACCGCCGCCGCAATAATCCTCCCCGGCTGAATGCGCTCTCCGTCCACCCGTCGTCGTTCGTAGAGCACGCGGAAGGAATCGCCCTCGTGCAGACGGAAGAAATCAATTTGCCAGGCGAACACCTCGGAAAGACGAAGCGCGAGGGCCGGATGGGTGTCGTTCCCCCTGAGCGTTTCGTAGAGGGAGTTTTCGATGGTCCCCCGGACCAGGGTCCAATCTTGCTGCACCGCCCGTCGTTCGACGTGGCTCCGGGACGGATTTCGCACGTCGAACACGACGGACCGTACTGGGTCGATCCGATAGACGAGATACTGGACCTGCTGGAGCCAGGGATTGACGTAAACCTGGTAGGTCTGCCCCGGCCTTACGTTGCGGACGTCGAACGTCGGACGAACCGCTCGTGCGAGCTGCACGGCCCTGGTCATTGAGACGCCGTGCGGAGTAAGCAGGTCGGAGAAGGTCTCGCGCGGAGAAACCTGCCCGGATTGCACCTCAAAGTTCTCGGGGGAGACGCCAGCGTATAGCGCTTTGCCCTCCCTCTCCGGGGGAGGTGCCGACGCCGAGAAAGCGTTCGGCAAGGGAGTGCACAGAATCCAAAGAAGCAACAGCGCCACGGGGCAGGGAGACGGGTCGGCGTTCATGCTCACACGCAGTGAGACGAGATTGCGCTCGAATCTAAACTGGACTTAGATCAAGGAAGGGCCCTCAACCCTCAAAATCAACGATGTCTTGAAGGGGAGCGCTGTTTTTTGGATTGATCTAATCGTCCCCGTCAGGAACCGAGTCTTCATCGGACTGATCTTCGGGGATCCAGGTGTCCTCTCGCATCTCCGCCTGCTTGTTGGCCCAGCGTGCAAGGACGAAAAGCAGGTCCGAGAGGCGGTTCAGGTAGACGAGAGCGTCGTCATTGATCGGAATGGATGTCCCCGCCTGGACGGAGAGCCGCTCGGCACGTCGGCAGACCGTCCGGGCCGAGTGCAGCGTGGCACCGGCAGGGGACCCCCCCGGTAGAACGAACTTCTTCAGAGGCTTTAAGTCCGTGTCGAAGTCGTCAATGCGCTCCTCGACCTGCTCCACGTGGTAGTCTTTGATCCGGGGCACAATCGGCTCCGCGTCCAGCGGCGTCGCGAGGTCGGCCCCAAGGACAAACAGTTCCTCCTGTACGTCGCGGAGGACCGGGTCGAGCCGATCGGCGCCGGGCTCGCTCGCCAGGTGAGCACGCGCCACGCCGACCACCGAATTGGCCTCATCCACAGTGCCGTAGGCATCGATCCGGGGATTGCCCTTCGCCACCCGTTCGCCGCCAAACAGAGATGTCGTTCCGTCGTCGCCGGTCCGGGTATAGATCCGTTTGTTCATAGCGTCCAGTGGGGGGTATTGTAGACAATCACGAGGCGGGTCGTGGCACGCACAGGGCTGCGGTGCGTTTCGGGGTCACGACGGTCGTGACGTGGGGGACTCAGGGTCCGTTGAGGGGGGGCGAGACTCATTCGAAACCGGCGTCCGGTACTCGATGCGTAGGGGACCGCCGGCCGACCGGTCAACAGTGGCTTCCATCCCAAACACCTCGGCGATGCGCTTCGGCGTTAATACCGACGCCGGTGTGCCTTGAGAAATCAGACGCCCCCCCTGCAGGACCAGCAGATGGTCGGCGTATCGGGCCGCGAGCTCAAGGTCGTGAAACACGGCAAGCACCGTGCGCCCCCGTTCTACCAGCGCGGCAACCTGTTCCATAAACGCAAACTGATAGTGGACGTCGAGATGGGATGTCGGCTCGTCCAGTAGGAGCAAATCTGCCTCCTGCACGAGGGCCTGTGCGAGGAAGACGCGCTGGGTCTCTCCACCGCTGAGTGAAAGAACGGAACGATCGGCAAATCCTTCGAGGTCGACCATCGATAGGGCCTCCCGGACGAGGGCGCGGTCGCTAGTCCGATACGACTGGAGCCACCCTCGGTGGGGCGCGCGCCCGAGGAGGACCAACTCCTCCACCGTGAAATCAAAAGTGAGGGAGGCCGCCTGGCGGACGTAGGCGAGACGTCGGGCCCGGGCCTGGTCCCCCCACGCCTCGACCCGTCGACCGTCAAGCGTAATTGACCCCTCGAAAGGAATATGATTCCCGATGGCCCGGAGCAGCGTGGTTTTCCCACTTCCATTCGGTCCCACGAGCCCAACCCAGGAACCTGCGTCAATCTCAACGTCAATGTCGCTGAGGATTTGGTGCCCGTCCAGGGTGACGTGGACCCGGTCAACGGAGAGCAGGGTCATGCCAGACCCGTGTTATGAGTGATCAGTACGATCGCCGCCCCTTCACAGAGGGTTCCCCGTAATGCCCCGGACAGACCTGATCGAGAGTTGGGATTCCAACGGGTCGGTCCAGAGGCGCGCGGTCTCAGGGATGACATAGACGGACACAGGGGGGAGGGGCAAGCTGAGAGGACGACCTTTATCGCCGGTAAAGCCTCACGACCGCAGGCGAAGAATGTTCGGCCCCTTCTTATTTTCAATCGGCGCTTTCCACAGTGGAACGGCGAGGGGATCCCTTCAGGGCGACGCCCCGATGTTTACGACTGTTTTCCCCCGTCGTCGGCCGGAGCCTGCTGTTGCCGGCGCCAATACCACCGAACCAGGAAGAAAACGACCACGAGGCAGAACAGGGCCAGAATGACCCGGCCGTACGTCCGGAGGTACGTCACCACGAGTTGCCAGTTTTCACCGACGGCGTACCCGGCGTAGCTGATGAGGCCGGTCCAAACGAACGCACTCACGGTGCACCACCATAGGGTCCGGGTCATCTCCATCTGAGCCATGCCCGCGGAAAGCGAGATAACAGAGCGTGCTCCGCTCAAGAAGCGATTGGCCGCGATCACCCCGTAGCCGTACGTCTGAATCCACCGCTGGGCCTTCTCAAATCCATCCTGAGGCAACCAACGGTACCGGTCCGGATCGAGAAGGGCTTCTCCCAGGCGCACCCCAACGGCAAACATGGTCATAAAGCCGAGTGCTCCCCCGATGGTGGACAACAAGATAACGACACCGAGGTGAAGCGGACCAACCCCTGCCATGTACCCGCCAAATACAATCACCATGTCCCCGGGAATGGGCGGCGCGACGTTTTCCCCGTACGCGATCGCAAACAGCGTCAGGTAGGCCCAAAGCGGCGGAAGCCCCTGCATCCAGGTAAAGAAGTTGGAGAACCACTCTAGCATGGCCAATACCGACGCCGGAGGACTGAAAAAGAGGCACTACGAGCGGTGGAATCCTGAATCGGTCAACCAGGAACATCAGGCGGCCCGGAGTACGCAGACCGCGTGCGCCACGGCCCCCTCTCCTGCCCCAATCGCCCCCATCCCTTCATTGGTCGTGGCCTTGACGGAGACGTGATTAATGGTCACATCGAGACAATCAGCCACGTTCTGCCGTATCTGATCGATGTGAGGGCGCAACTTCGGGCGTTCGAGAATCACGGTGCTGTCGACGTTCTGGACCGCGTAATTTTGCGACTGAACCGTTCCCACGACGTGCCTGAGTAGTCTCTGACTGTCAGCCCCCGCCCACTCCTCATCCGTATCGGGAAAGTGTGACCCAAGGTCACCGAGTGCCGCGGCCCCCAAAATGGCATCCCCGATGGCGTGAAGAAGCACATCCGCATCGGAATGGCCCGCGAGTCCTTTCTCGTGCGGAATCGGTTCGCCCCCCAGAATCAGCGGACGGCCCTCCACCAATCGATGTGCGTCGTACCCGTACCCCACTCGCATGCACTCGTATCAATCAATTCTACAATTCAGCAAATCCGTCGGGGGTGGTCAGCCGGACGAGGCCGATCGTTCCAGGTCGTCTCTCCAGGACGGCCAGAGCTGCTGCGCCATCTGCCAGTCGCCCGGGGCCGTGATTTTGAAGTTGCGTCGATCGCCCCGAACAAGGTGGACCGTCCGTCCCGCCCGCTGTACGAGCCCGGCATCGTCGGTAGCAGATGCCTCGTCCGCCCCCGCCGCGAGCCGATGGGCGTCCTCCAACCAATCTCGCCGGAATCCCTGCGGGGTCTGCACACGGTACAGGCCCTCCCGCGGCACCGTATCCCCAAACACGTCTCCCGACGCATTCCGGAGCGTATCGGCCACCGGGAGTGCCAGGGACGCTGCCCCATGCCTCCGCACGGCCGTGAGGACAGCATCCACGTCCGCGGGGCGCAGGAACGGACGTGCGGCGTCGTGGACCAGGACGATGTTGACGAACGAGGGAACAGCACGCAAGGCATGACGAACAGACGCTTGCCGGGACGCCCCCCCGCTCACGACAACGGTCACGGTGCTGAGGCCCTCGGCTTGCAGGCGATCACTCACGTCCTGGACGTGGTCGTCCGGGGCGGCCACTACGAGGTGCTGCACCGCCGGATGACGTTCGAAGACGAGTAGAACCTGCAGGAGCAGGGGCCGATCCCCGAGCACACGAAACTGCTTTCGGGGCCCTCCGAGACGGTGCCCCTCCCCCGCAGCGGGGACGAGCACGGCCACGTCGGTGGACTCTATGGGCGCCTGAGCGTCAGCCATCCGGATTGCAAGAACTTGAGCAGTTGTGTGATCAGCCTCCCCCAGGGAAAAGTTGAGGTGGACGGCTCAGTGCGAAAAGCTACCCATCATTTACTCTCAAACGAGCGATCCTCCCTTCTCCTTACTCGATAAGCATCGCATCCCCAAACGCAAAGAGGCGATACTCCTCCTCGAACGCCTCCTCGTACACCTCAAAGGTATAATCGTACCCCATGAACGCAGCGGCCATCATCATGAGCGTGCTCTCCGGCCGATGGAAGTTCGTGATCATCCGTTCCGTGATTTTGAAATCATACTCCGGATACACGAAGAGATCCGTCCAACTGTGGTCGGCCTTCAGGGTCTCGTCGGCCGAGAGGCTCGATTCGAGGGCCCGGACGACGGTGGTCCCGCAGGCGGTGACTGTGTTCTCGTCCGAGAGGAGGGCACGGTTAACGGCGTCTGCCGTCTCCTGCGGAATATGAAACTCCTCGGAGTCCATGCGATGCTTAGTGAGATCCTCAACCCCCACGTCCCGAAACGTGCCACGGCCCACGTGAAGGGTAATCGGCACCACGTCCACCCCCTTCTCCTCCAGACGCTCAACCAGATCTTCCGTAAAGTGCAGGCCGGCAGCGGGGGCGGCCACCGCCCCTCGATGCTTCGCAAAAATGGTCTGATATCGGTGCTGATCCTCGTCTTCCGACTCCCGATCGATGTACGAGGGAAGGGGCGTCTCCCCAATATTCCGGATTTTTGAGTAGAGCGCCTCGTTCGAGTCGTCGAACGAAAAGCGGATGGTCCGCCCCCGGGAGGTGGTGTTATCGATGACTTCCGCCATCAGATCGTCGTCAAACTCCAATTTATTTCCAATCCGGATCTTGCGGGCCGGATCCACCATGACATCCCACAGTCGGCTCTCCGGGTTGAGCTCTCGGAGGAGAAAGACCTCGATGTCTGCGCCCGTCTTTTTCTTTTGGCCGTAAAGGCGGGCCGGGTACACCTTCGTGTTGTTGATAACTAGAACGTCCCCCTCACTAAAAAGGTCGGGGAGGTTCTTGAATTGGTTATGCTCCACGTCCTGTTCGTCGCGATCGACAACCATGAGCCTACAGGAATCACGAGGCTCAGCCGGATACTCGGCAATGAGGTCCTCAGGGTACTCGTAGCTAAACTCCGAACGTTTCATAGACGACCGTGGTAGGGTGAGCCTTGATGAGCGGATGTATATGAACGACCCCTCGGTTCAGGGCGCAGGCGCTTCAACCCCAACCCTAACTGAAGGGTGAGAGCAGATGATCCGGGAAATATGCGTGAGAGTCAGGCGGCTGACGGCTGGGTCGCTTCGGCCGGCCACTCTCGCTCCCACGCGGCAGGGCTCGGGTCCAGGGACAGATCTGGGTACAATACGGACGCGAGCACTTCAGTGGCCCGGTAGAGCCGTGCACCGGGTCGGTTGTAGTACGCATTGCCGTCGAGCAACGCCACCCGCCCCTCCTGTACGGCCGTCAAGTCCGCCCAGCCATCGCGCTCGGTAAGATAGTGGAGATCCCGACGCGTCTCCTCAAGGGTGAAGCCACAGGGCATACAGGCAATGACATCCGGGTCGGCCGCCCGTAGGTCTTCCCACTCCACCCGACGCGTGGGCTCCCCGGCCGATCCGAGGACCGCCCGGCCCCCGGCCATTTCCACGACGTCCGGCATCCAGTGCCCCGCCACCATCAGG
>PXTG01000096.1:31075-38694 GCA_003023365.1 Bacteroidetes bacterium QH_7_62_13
TTTGTGGCTTCATCGAAAAGACGGTGGGCTGTGACCCAGTCCAATCAGCGAGACGAGCCTCCAACTCCGTCTGGCTCACCGCGCACACGTCGCACTGATCCTGCGTGAGAATGAGGTCCGGCTCCAGCGCACGGAGACGATCCAGATCCACCTCGTAGAGGCTAAGCCCCTCCTGGACCTTCGACTGGACGGCGTCGTCGATGGCCGCGGAGTCCCCCTCGGCGTCGTAGGTCGGACTCGTCACGACCGGACGGTCCTGAATCTCGGGGGGAAAATCGCACTCGTGAGAACGCCCCACGAGGGCCTCCGCCGCTTCGAACTCACAGATCCACTCGGTCGCGGCCGGCAGCAAGGAAACGATGCGCATACGGAATTAGCTGTACGGTTTGGATCTGTGCGAAATCCACACGTTAGACGCGGCTGTTTGATGCGTAGTACCGTCCACCCTCCGTCCCCGTTTCTCCTGGGGGTGCTCCTGCGGGGGTGGTTCTCGGAAGCGACCGCCACCGTCACTTTATGGGCGGGCGGCGGGTGTGGTAGTCCGTCTCTTGCTGGAGCGTGTGGGCGAGCGCGAGAGCCGGCGCGTCGCGGTAGAGCGGACCGACGATGCTAATGCTTCCCGGCTGACGCCGCTCGTCCGCCCCCTCGTCGACAGGACGGAAGGCGTTGGGGACACACACGCAGGGATGCCCCGTGAGATTGGTAATCCCTAGGGTTCCCCCCTGGAAACTCGGACTCACCAGGGCATCGAGGTCCGACATGACCTGGTGCATCTTTTCCATAAGCCGAACGCGGAGTCGGTCCATTTGGATGTACTCCACCGCCGGGACGAAACGGGCGGCGCGAAATACGTTCGGCCAAGTATCCTCCCCCTGCCGCACCAGTTCATCGTCACGGTCCGACCGGGTGAGTTCATCGAACGCGGCGGCCCCCTCGACCTCCAACGTGTCGAGCATGGCCCCAATCGGAAGGTCCGTCGGCAGCTCGACCGCCTCCAGGGACACCCCGCGGTCGCGGAGCACCTGGAGGGAGCGCTGGTCCGCCGTTTTGTTCTCGTAGTCGCCCTCGAAGGCCGAGGCCACGTACCCAACCCGCAAGTCCGTAGGATCGGTTGAATCGGAAAACGGAAACGGAACGTCCACGGCCGCCGGGTCCTCCCCATCGCTCCCCCGAACGGCATCGAACACCAGGGCACAGTCCAGGGCCGACCGCGCGATGGGACCGAGTTTATCCATGGACCAGGATAGCGTCATGGCGCCGTGTCGACTAACCGCGCCAAACGTGGGCCGGTGCCCCGTCACCCCGCAGCGCGTCGAGGGGGAGACGATGGACCCCAGCGTCTCGGATCCAATGGCGAACGGCACACATCCCGCCGACACGGGTCTCCCCACGCCAACGCGCCGAGCGACAATTTGGCAACAAGCACAGCACCGGCCGCATCAAGCCTTTGAATCACGGTCGCCGTCTCGTCGATGGTCTGGTTCTCGTAGGGCTTCGCCCCCCAGGTCGTCGGGGATCCCTCAACGGCGAGAAGATCTTTTGCTCCGTAAGGCACCCCGTGCAGAGGTCCCCGCCAGTCCCCGTTGTCCAGCTCCTTGTCGGCCTGCCGGGCGGCGTCCAGGGCCCGGTCTTCGGTGTACGTGACAACGGCCTCCAGCGCGTCGTCGTGCTGCCGCAGACGTTCCAGGGCCAGCTCGGTGAGTTCAACGCTCGTCACCGCTCGGCTACGAAGCAATTGTGCAAGCTCGACCACCGAGGCATACGCTAGGTCCTCCGCCGACTCCGGCCGCTGGGCCGACGGAAGCGAGATGTCCGCTCCCTCCTCCGATTCGGGCACGTCCGGAATCGAAGCGCCCCCGCGGCGCGGGTCGAACGTGGAGGCAGGGGCCCGTGAATTGGGCAGGTCTTGCTCCCGGAGGGCCTCGTAGGAGCCGAGGCGATCGTTGAGGGTCTCAACGAGTAATTTCCGCTCCTTGTCGGTGAAGGAGAGCCCCGCGATCGTTTCGGCAGCGGCGACGTGATCGGTCGTGATCGAGGGATCGTCGTCATTTACCTGAGCGTAGAGGGCACCGGGAAACAGTCCGGATAGGCCGAGGCCCGAGCAGGCCTCTAAAAACCGTCGACGATCTAGAGCCATAGAGCGAAAGGATCAGAAAGGAAAAATACTACGATAGTTATGGACTCGTGATCTGGGCCGTCGCGAACCCTCTCTAAGAGCGGTGCCGCTTTCGCTGAGGAGGTTTGGTGCGGTCATCGATCTGCTCCTCGACCTGTTCGCTTACGCGTTCGTCGATCTCATCACCGACCCGGTCGTCGACCTCCTCCCCAACCCGCTCCTCAATTTCGTCGGCCATCTCTTCCGGAACTTGTTTCTCAACCTCTTCCGTAACGGCGTCCTCAACCTCTTGGGCCACAGCCTCTTCGGCCTCGGCGGCAACCTCCTCCTGCAAAATGCGCTCGTATACACTCATGTTTTCCCAGACTCGTAAGAAATACCCAAACACGAGCCCGCTTTGGAAGGCCGCAATCATCGGGTTCATCCCGACGAAGAGCAGATACCCAAACCCCCCCGCAAAGCCGAGTCCATAGATCAGATCGATGTAGAACTGCGTCTGACGGCCTCGCAGTTGCATAGGGATTCGTTTCGTCTGTTCACATCCATCTATCGACGAAGCCCCTCACGCCCTAAAGGTGGTTGATCGCCAGAAAGGTCAAGTAGGACCCCGCGGTGGCCACGATCGGCACCACATTCTGCATCAAAATGACGCGCACGGTCGTCCCCGGATCGAAGAGGTCGGAGCGGGGCGACGCAGCCGTGGTTTGTTGCCCGGCAAATCGACGAGAGGCAGAGCGGGCGGAGGCGTCCCGCTTCTCTGCCCGTCCGTCCGGGGGGTCGGCCCCGTCGGCAAGGGCATCCACCGACACGTCCGGCGAAACCTCTCCCCGCACGGCGTCGGCAACCGAGACCGCCTGCGTGGAACGCCCCCACCCGAGCCCAACGATGCACACCGTGGCCACGACCACAAAACTTGCCGGAATGCCCAGTGCCGACAGTACGATGACGACGCTTGAACTAAGGAGGGCAACGATGATCGCGGCGGTCAGGGGAAGGTCGGTGATGTCGTTGCCCAACGTTTCCATGGTCCGGCGGGCAATGGTGAGGGCCCCGACCGCCACGGCCGCACAGCCGACGTAAATGGCCGGATTCATGGAGAGGGCCCCGCTTCCCACCAGCGGAGCGATGGCGTTCGCAATGTTGCTGGTCCCCGAACTGAACGCCATCAGACAACCGATGAAAATGAGCACCGCCACCGCCACGAACTCGCGACGGGTCGTATTGGGGCCGAGCGTGGGCCGGGCAAGTACACCGACCTGTTCGATCGTGACCAACGGCCCCTCGCTCTGCTGAATCGCAATGAGCCGGTCGATTCGCGTGTAGCAGTACCGCCCGATCATCACCGCGAGCCAAAATCCGATAATGGGCGACAGAATCCACCACGCCAGGATTTCGCCAACGACGGCAAGGTTGAGCTGTCCCCTTGCGAGGCCGAGGCCGGCGATCGCCCCGACCGCCGTCATGGACGTAGACGCCGGGGCCCCCGAGAGATTCCCGAGCAAGAGTGCGCCGCCGATAAACCCGAGAACGATGATGCTCGCCTCCAGCGTAAAGATATTCGGGTCGTGGACCAATTCCGTCCCCAGGGTATCGACCACTCGTCGACCAATGGTGAACGCCCCTACAAAAAACGCGATGCCCATGAGCAATCCGGCAGTAGTTTTGGAGAGGACATCCGCTCCAACCGCCGGACCAAAGGCTGGGCCGGTCGTCGAACCGCCTATGTTATACGCGACAAAGCAGGCGATCAAAACGCCCCCGATCAACAATGGGTCGGCCATCGGTGCACCGGGATTCGTTCTCAATCGCAAGGACGAGAGTTATAACAAACGGCCTCCATCCAGAGATTCACCGTCCGCTATTCATCCTCCGCCGTGTGCTGCTTGGTGGACGCAAACGTGACGCGGGGCCAATTCTCCATCGTTCGCTCCAGCCGAAACTCGCTGAGCCCCATGTAGGCCAGGTCGCCGTCGGCGTCGCGGAATAGATTCCCCCGTTCTGCGCTCTCAAAGTCTTCCATATCCTCGGTGGGCCCGTGCACCCAGCGGCAGCACTCGTAGGGGGCACCGGTTAAGTGCGCGTCCACGTTGTATTCGTCCTCCAGCCGATCGAGCGTCACGTCGAACTGCAGCTCCCCGACGGCCCCGAGAATGTAATCATTCCCCCTGAGCGGTCGGAACGCCTGGATGGCTCCCTCCTCACTCAACTGCTTGAGTCCCTTCCCCAGGTGCTTCGACCGAAACGGATCGTCGAGGTGCACCTTGCGGAAGTGCTCCGGCGCAAAGCTCGGCACGCCGGTGAAGTGGAGCGGCTCCTTCTCCGAAAAGCTGTCCCCGATCTTGATTCGCCCGTGGCTCATGATGCCGATGATGTCTCCGGGATAGGCCGTATCCACCCCCTCCCGGTCCTGCGCCATGAAGGTGGTGGCGTTGTTGAGTCGTAGAGTTTCTCCGGTTCGGTGGTGAATGACCTCCATGCCCTTCTCGAACTCGCCCGAGCACACCCGCACGAACGCCATGCGATCATGGTGCTTCGGATCCATGTTTGCCTGGATCTTGAACGCGACGCCGGTAAAGGCTTTCTCGTAGGGCGAGACCGTACGGGTGACCGTGGGGCGCGGCTGAGGCGGGGGAGCAATCTCGACGAAGGTGTCGAGCATGTCCCCCACGCCGAAGTTGCTGAGGGCACTTCCGAAGAACACCGGGGTTTGTTGACCGTCGAGGTAGGCATCAACGTCCAACTCGTTGCCGGCCTCCCGGACCAGCTCGACGTCGAAGCGAAGGTCGTCCGCCTGATCGCGAAGGGCCTCGTCGAGCCGTGGATCCTCGAGGTCGTCGATGGGCAGACGTTCGTTCTCTCCCTCCATGTCGGCGTGGGAGAAAAGGTGCAGCTCGTCGCGGTAGAGGTTGTACGTTCCCCGAAACCGATCCCCCATCCCGACGGGCCAGGAAAGCGGCACCGTCTCCAAGTCGAGCGACTCTTCGATGTCCTCAAGGATATCGAGGGGTTGGAGGCCGTGCCGGTCCATCTTGTTGACGAACGTGATGACCGGGGTGTCCCGCATCCGGCACACCTCCATCAATTTCTCGGTCTGCTGCTCGACCCCACTGGCGTTGTCGAGGACCATGATCACGCTGTCCACCGCCGTGAGCACCCGGTATGTGTCCTCCGAGAAGTCGCGGTGGCCAGGCGTATCGAGCAGGTTCATCTCGTATCCCCGATACGGAAACTTCATCACCGAGGACGTGACGCTGATTCCCCGCTCCTTCTCCATCGTCATCCAGTCGCTCATCGCGAACCGATCCGCCTTGCGGGCCTTGATCTCCCCGGCTTCGTGGATGGCTCCCCCTTTGAGCAGGAGCTTTTCCGTCAGGGTGGTTTTCCCGGCGTCCGGGTGGCTAATGATGGCGAAGGTCCGCCGCTTGTCAATTTTCTTCCTGCGCTTCTCGTCCACCATCGGACGATCGGCGTCGGGGACGGCGGTGTCGGTCGGGCTCACGGTGTGACTGTGCTTTGTTGGGAGTGCGACGAGGGGTTGCGATCCTGCTACGCGGTAGAGGGACGGACGGTTTTGACTCCCGCTTTTTCGGCCGGGGATCTATACGGAGCCTTAACCTTGCGGCGAAGGGTCGGGCCGGCCGCGCCCAACATCGATGTCTCTAATCCCTAACTGACCGATGGTCGCTCCGGAATCAAACGGTACCCAAAATAACCCATTCTCCTCACCGGTTCGCATCTGCCCGGGCTCCAGGGCGCCTTCCACACGGGCAGTGTCCCGGGACTCCGGCCCTCGGAAGACGACCGTGAACGCGTAGCGGACCGTGTAATCATTGTCATTACGCAGACGCAACACCACCCCATCCCTACGATTATCGGCCTTCCTGTAGAAGATGTACGAGATTTCAAGTCCCTCTCGCTCCACGATGTGCGTCCACGCGTTCTCTTGCCAGCGTTCCATGGTACGTGGGGCTGCACGAGAGGAGTCTTGCGCCCGTATAGGAGAAGCATTCAGAACAAGTAAGATAGAGAGAAGCAGCGAGCGGAGGCGCATGCTTACCAATGTCAATCCGTAACCAAGTGACTTATGGGGGGGGTCACTTCACGCACGTGAAGGACTCAGAGTCTGGTATGTTGATTTTCTCTCGCAAGAGGGGCACCTTCCCGGAAAGATCGGGAGATCCGAGGACGCTCGGACGGGAGGCGGGACCCCTGATTAGAGGCTTCGGCCCCTGTGTTCTGGTCCGTTCATAGAACAGAGGTGAGCCCGTTAAACAGAGTAGTTCCTGCCTCCCATTTCGGTGCGTTCGATTCCGAACAGCATCATAGGCGTCACGCTTACTTTAGGACATAGATCCTGCATTTACCAGCATGGAAGAGGCACCGAGACGTTCGAGCACCGATAGCTTTATGCTTTCTCTGGGCATCGATGTTGGCAAGAAGGCCCTGGAGCTGGCTTTGCGCAATGGAGAGGAAGTTGTCGCGAGAACGACGATTTCCAACGATCCGGAAGGACACAACACTCTGGTGAGCTGGCTCGAAGATCGAGGAGCTGGGCCGGAAGAGGCCTGTGTGTGCATGGAGGCGAGCGGGGGCTTCGAAGAGGCCATCGCCCGACGTCTTTACGAGGAAGAATATCGGGTCAGTGTCGTCAATCCGAGACGGATCAAAGGGTATGCCTCCAGTCAGCTTCAGCGCACGAAGACCGATTCGGCCGATGCAGCCTTGATCGCTCGCTTCGGCCAACGGGAGGATCCGAGGCCGTGGGAACCGTCCTCAGCGTCGCAGAGCCGTCTTCAGGAGCTTACGCGGGCCCGACAGGCCCTCCAGAAGGAAAAGACCCGCGCTCGAAATCGGTTGGATGAGGCAGGAGACGAAGCCGTTCGTAAGGCTCACGAAAACCTCCTCGATGAAATCGAGCGCCAGATTGAAGATCTGGAGGAAGAAATCGAAGAGCACGTCGAGGAGTCGGAGCTTGGCGATCAGTGTTCGCTTTTGGAGACGATTCCTGGGATTGGGCTTCAAACTGCGGCGATCGTCGTAAGCGAGCTCGGCTCTCCCGAGCAATTCGAGAGCGCGCGGCAAGCTGCTGCATATGCTGGCCTTGTTCCCCGTCATCGGGAGTCGGGCACGTCCGTTCGAGGCAAACCGCGAATGTCGAAGGTCGGCAACGGACGGCTGCGCCGGGCGATGTATTTTCCAGCGATGACGGCTCTTCGATTCAACTCAGCAGTAAAGGCCTTCGGGGACCGTCTCAAGGAGCGAGGAAAAGAAACGATGGTCGTAATCGGGGCGGCGATGCGGAAGCTCTTGCACATTTGCTACGGGGTTCTCAAATCCGGCCGCCCCTTCGATCCATCGTTGCATCCTGGGACCTGATCCACTTGACGCTCACCACAGCATCTGTTTGGTGGATTGATGTGCAGCCGACACGAGCGAAGCGACTGACGAGCTCTGCGAGTAAACACAGTGGTCGAAGCCGCAAAAAGGTGCCCAAACGAGCCCT
>PXTG01000097.1 GCA_003023365.1 Bacteroidetes bacterium QH_7_62_13
CACAGACGCGGTGGAGGCCGCCGAGGAGCGGGTGCGCGAGGAAGTCAACGACGTGCTCCAGCGCATCGGCGTCCCGCACCGCACCGATATCGATGACCTCCGAGATCAGGTAAACGACCTAGCCGAACGGATGGACCGCCTGGCGGACGCTATTTCCGAGGAACAGGAAGCGGGCGACGCGTAGGTCTACGCGTCATCCGCCGGTGATAAATCCTCGGCGAGCCGGTCGAATTCAGCCTCGAATCCGTCGATGATTGTGTCGGGGTCCGGGATGAGATTCGCGTCGCAGGCCACGCCGATCCGCACCTCGCCGTTGTAGCTGAAGATGCTCACGCCCAGGCCGATGCGCCCGGCGCGCGGCACCCACGGCATCACGTTCTGCACGCGGCAGCCCTTCATGTGCAGTTGCTCCTGCGGGCCGGGCACGTTCGTCATCACCGCGCTGGCCTTGCTGCCGAAGAACTGAACCGCCTGCTCCTCGACCTCCACCGGGAAGTGCCCCAGGGCCTCCAACACCCCGAAGGTGGCTCCCGCCTCCGAGGACCCTTTGATCTCGTCCATCCGCGTCTTCACCGCCAGCACCCGTTCAAGCCGGTCGTCCACACCCACCGGCAGGTCGAGGAATACGAGCCCGAACCGGTTGCCCAGCTCGAACGCCTTCTCCGGCGGCCGTAGATTGACCGGGATGAGCGAGCGGACCATCACCCCGTTCGTCGGCTCGTCGTGCTCATTCAAGTAATGCCGCAGCGCGCCGGCTACGGCCCCGAGGAGCACGTCGTTCACCTTCGCGTCGAGGGCGTGGCCGATGCGCTTGACCGTCGTCAGATCGAGGGGAGCGGACCATGTGGCCTTCTGCGCCACCTTCAAGTCCCCCCTGAACGGCGTGTCCGAGTCCGGCCCGAGGAGGAGGAGCTTCGACAGGGCCGCCCCCAGACTCATTCCCTGCTTCGCCCGCTGCACGCCATGCGAGGGGTTCCAAATCGACTCGATGCCGTCCGCCAGCAGGCGCCCGCCCGTCGACACGGCTCCCTGCACCGTCTTGAGGACGCCGCGGATCGCTCCTGGCAGCAATGAGCGATCCATGTTCCTGTCGGGGAAGCGGGATGGGTCGAAGTGCTCGTCGGTGAGGGAGAGGAGGACCTGCACCAGCGCCATCCCATCCCCGATACAGTGATGGAGCCGCACGATGAGGGCACTTCCCCCAAGGTAATCCTCAATCAGCTCCATGTGCCAGAGCGGCTTCGAGCGATTGAGCGGGTCGCTCATCCGTTCGCTGACCCGTTCTTTCAACTCCGCCCGCCCGGCCGCGCCCGGAAGGGCCGATCGGTGAACGTGTTGGTCGAGGTCGAAGTGCGGGTCGAGTTCCCAGTGCGGCGAGCTGAGCGGGTCACGCACCCGTTGCCGAAATCGCGTGAACCCCAGAAACCGTTCCTTGAGCAGGTCCTTGAGCGTGCCGATGTCCATCGGGTCTTCCAGCACTAGAACCCCCGTGATCGTCATCAGGTTGGTCGGGTCGTCCATGCGAAGCCAGGCCGCGTCGACGCCGGAAAGGGGCTCGGTGGACTTCATGAAGGGGGTAGATGATGAACGGGAAAGGGGGGAATGGAAAGGTGAGGGGCGGGGCGCACAGAGTCAAGGCCGCAGGCTGTCAGCGGAGCCGGGGCCCTGCGGGGAGAAACGAGCGCCGGACCGTGAACCGGATCACGCCGAAAATTCGACCCGACACGGCTGGTTTCTCCCCTCTCCAAAAATACAGGATCGCATCAGCGGGCCCGAAAGAGCGCCTCGTCCACCGCATAGATGGTAAGGCCGAGGGTGGTCACCACTGCGAGTGCGGCTGCCGGGGCCCAGATGATCAGGCCGCCGA
Organism: Bacteroidetes bacterium QH_7_62_13; assembly: GCA_003023365.1. GTDB lineage: Bacteria > Bacteroidota > Rhodothermia > Rhodothermales > Salinibacteraceae > Salinibacter. The sequence continues at coordinate 1,868 of PXTG01000097.1, forward strand.
TAATCCCCAGCACGGCCCCGAGGTATTTGATATAGTTGAGCTGTTCGTTGGTGGTGCGGCGCAGCAGCATTTCGAGCTGTTGCTCGTCGTAGGCCCGCACGTTCTCGAAGACGATGCGTTGCACGTCGAGGGTATCGACGAGGCGAAGGATCAGTTCGGTCAATATTTCTTCGATGGTGGTTCCGTGCCGGTCCAGGTAGGCCGGCAGGCGATCCAGCACCGGATTCATTTCGTCCAGGAGCGGATCAATCGCTTCGGGCAGTCGGCGGGTGGCCTCCCGCAGCCGTTCCTGAAAATCGTCCTCCCCAAATAGCCGGTAGGTGCGCAGCGCCACGCCTGGGAGGCCCTCCGCGTTCTGCTCCATCTGCTCGGCCGTAAAGTCCGCGATGCGATCCTGGACCGAGGGGGTCGAGAGCACGTCTCGGAGCACGCCGCGGAGCAGGATCTTGAGTTCGTGACGCACCTCGTCGTCGGTGACCACGTCCCCGGCCACGGCCACCAGCAGGTCACGGTACTGGGCCGCGAGGCCGCTCTCGCGGATTTTCTCCATGATGATGCGCTTGTTGATGAGCTCGTCGCTCACCGCCTGGGCGAGGCGGTAGGCCACCCGTTCTCGCTGAGACGGAACGAGGCCCTGCCCCAAAATGGGTCGTTCCTTCCGGGGCCGGAAGAGCATCGTGATCGCCAACCAGTTTGTCCCAAACCCGATGAGGCCGCTCACCGTGGTGTAGCGCAGCAGGTCTTCGAGAACGATCGAATAGCCGGCCACGCTTACCGTGACGCCCGGAAAGTCCCAGGCAAACGACAGCCCAAAGAGGGCCCCCAGAATCCATGGCAGGGCCCGGAGCACCGGAAGCCATTGGGCGTAGCTACCGGTGCGCTTCGGCGGCTCCTCGATGACAGGGTCCTCCTCGCTCGACTCGGGCAGGTGGTGGGCGACCGTGTCGAGCACGAGGTCGCGAAGTCGCCCGAGCGAGGATGTATGGGCCACGGCCGACCCGTCCGTCGCCTGCGACGACGAGGGGCGATCGGCGGAGGGGTGCGAGTTTGAGGAAGATGCGTCGTCGGGCATGAGGAGAAAATCGCGGTCGGGGCGTCCCCGAGGCTCAGCATCCGGACAGGCATCGGCCTTTTCGTACCGGCTTACTCACAGGTAGACTGCGGGGCTGCGAGCCGCCGGCGGCGGGCACCGCTCTACACTGAACCCTCGACTGAAGCAAAATCACTCAACACGGGACCATCGAGCAGCTCACCGCTAGAATACCTTCACGAGCGTCATGTTGTCCATGTAGCGACTGGGGTTTTGCTGAAAGTCGCGCAGGAGGTCGTTCGTCCGTGCGGCCGCCGAATCCATCTTCATGTACAGTCCGGGATCGTTTATCAGGCGCCCGGCGGTCCCTTCGCCCCCATTTAGCTTGGTGGTGAGCGTGTCGAGCGCGGCGGAAGTCTCTTCGAAGGAGGCGAGGCTTCGGTTAAGGCGGTCCAACGATTCGTTCAGGCGGTGGACCGTCACGCCGAGCGAGTCGTCACTCGTTAAAGACTCCACGTTGCGGGTAACCCCCTCAAGATTTTGAATAAGGCGCTGGATGTTTTCCTTTTCGGCCGACGACGCGTCTTCGAGATTGCGCGTCAGCGTCCGGAGGGACGTCAGCGTCTGCCGGAGGTCGCTGTCCGGGCGTTGAAGCTGTCGGTTAATCCCGGTGAGCGTCGCATTTGTGCCGGTCAGCACACTGTCGAACTTCTCGACAAGGGCGGGGGCCTTCGTCGTCATCTGCTGGAGCCCCGTCTCCTCCTCCGTCACCGGGAGCGTGGACCCGGAGGCAATCGCGGGATTATCCTTCGGTCCCGGAATGATCTTTACGTGCACCCCTCCAAGGGCGCTGATGCCTGCGACCCGGGCGCTCGACCCCTTCGGAATGGTGGGTCCCCGTTCAAGCTGAAGGCGAGCCCGGACACTCTGCGTCTCGGAATTGAACCCTACCTCCTCGACCGACCCCACCTTTACCCCCTTCATTTGCACTGCATTGCCGGCCACCAGGCCCCCGGCGTCCTCAAACTCGGCGTAGAGGACGTAGGACTCCCCGAATAGGGACACGTTCTGGAAGAACCGAATTCCGACGAATGCGACGAGGGCCGCAGCGACGATCGCGGCCCCGACTTTCAATTCGTTGCTGTATTGCATACCAGAAAAATCAGAAGCGAAAAAGAAAGACAATCCCGTCGCGCCCGCTAGACCGAAGAGCCCGATAGCGACGCCGTGGCCGAGGCCTCATCGATCGTGTACTCGCTCGCTTTCACGAACGAGTTGAGGTGCGGATTCGTGCACTCGTGGATCTCCTCCACCGTCCCGACCCATTCGAGGTCGTTGCCGTGGAGAAACGCCACCCGATCGGCCACCTCCAGGACAGAGTGCATGTCGTGCGTGATCACGACGCTCGTCACGTTCAGCTCCTTGGCGAGATGATTGATGAGGTCGTTGATCGTGTTTGAGGTCTCCGGGTCGAGGCCACTGGTCGGCTCGTCGTACAGGATGTACTGCGGCTCCATCGCGATGGCCCGGGCGAGGGCCACCCGCTTGCGCATTCCCCCCGACAGCTCCGACGGATTCTTGTCCCCGACCTCCGACAGCCGAACCAGGTCCAGGCACTCTTGCACGCGGGCTTCGATCTCGTCCTCCGTCATCGACGAGAAGTAGCGAAGCGGAAAAGCGATGTTGCCGAACGTCGTCTTGGAGTCGAAGAGGGCGCCGCCCTGAAACAACACCCCAAACCGCATTCGAAGATGGCGGACCTGTTCGTAGGGCGCACAGCAGAGGTCTTCCCCGTCGACGTACACGTGCCCGCTGTCGGGCTGGAGGAGGCCCACGAAATGCTTCATCAGCACACTCTTTCCGGACCCCGAACGCCCGATGATGGCGAGCTTTTCCCCGTCGCGCACCTCTATCGACACGTCCTCAAGCACGTCGAGCGCGCCGAAGCTCTTCGATATGTTCTCAACTTCAATCATAACCAAGACAGGGACGAATACGCCCGGTTGTCAGCACCAAGAAGCAAGCGAACAATCAGTTCTACGGAGTCGGCGGTACAATGGTTATTCGTACGGGCGCAATCCATATCTACACGGCCCTCGAACGAATGAAGCGACTGCGGGCGGCGCTCGTTACAGGAGCAGAAGCGCCACCATCAAATCGGCCACGAGGATGAAGACGCAGCTCAGCACCGCCGCCTGCGTCGTGCTATCGCCCACGCCCTCGGCCCCGCTCTGAGTGTAGTATCCTTTGTAGCAGGCGACCGAGGTGATGATGAATCCGAAGGTCAGCGATTTGACGAACCCAATGAACGGATCGAGAAGCTGGAAAAACTGGCGGGCCCCCTTCAGGAACTCGCTCACGCTGAGGAACCCGCCGATGTGTCCGGTGAAGATGCCGGTCCCGATGCCCACGACGCACGAGACGACGTACAGGACCGGAAACATAATCAGCCCCGCTAGCACACGCGGCAGGACGAGAAACCCGATCGAGTTGAGCCCCATCGCTTCGAGGGCGTCGATCTGCTCGGACACCCGCATCGTGCCGAGCTCCGCCGCAATCCGGGCCCCGACGCGCCCCGCGAGGATGAACCCAGCGATCACCACTCCCAGCTCCAGCATGATCGAGGGCGCAACGATCGACCCGATAATCGTCTTCGGAATGAACGGCGTCTCCAACTGATAGGCTGTTTGGACGGTTAGCACCGCCCCCGAAAAGGCCGCCGCAAGCGCGACGATCGGGACCGAATCGATCCCGATGCGCACCATTTGAATGAAGAGGTTCTTCCAGTAGATGCGAATCTCATCGACCGACGCGAAGGCGCGGCCCATCAGGATCGCGTACTTGCCAACGGCACGGAGGGGAGAAAGGAGAGCGTCGATCACCGCGGGCGCGGTTGTCTGCAAGAAAAATGGGCGACCAGAACGGCACGGGACAATCGGCCCAGTGCTTCGTATCCTTGTTGCGTCACTTATTGTGCACACCTGACCCGGCGTTAAGGTTCCTATGTGCCTCGTGCCGTCCCCGTGCCCCCGACGCAATCTTTCGCAACCTTTGCAGACTTGACCCTCTCTTTCGCTCATGGCTCGGTCCAGTTCTCGCTACGTGTGCCAGGAATGCGGCTACGAAGCCCACAAGTGGATGGGAAAGTGCGCCGGCTGCGGCGCCTGGAATACGCTCGTCGAAGAGACCGACTCGGCCGACGTGGACGCCCAGGTGCCCGACCTGTCCGGCGATGGCGCAAGCACGAGCAACGGGGCGTCGAAGCACGGGGCGCCCGAACGGCTCACCGCTGTTGAGATGGAGGGGGAAGCGCGCCTCCAAACCGGCGTCGAGGAGCTCGACCGCGTGATGGGCGGCGGTATCATGCAGGGCGGCTTCAGCCTTATCGCGGGGGATCCGGGCATCGGCAAAAGCACCCTCATGACCGAGCTCGGCGGATACCTGCCCGACTCCGACATTCTGTACGTCACCGGTGAGGAGTCGAAGCGACAGGTAAAAATGCGCGCCCAGCGCCTCGGCGTCGATTCCGAAACCCTCTACCTTCTGGCCGAAACGAACGTCCAGCAGCTCGCCGACGCCGTGCATCAGGTGGAGCCGGATCTTCTCATCGTGGACTCCATCCAGACCATCTACCGGCCCGACCTGTCGAGCGCCCCTGGATCGGTCAGTCAGGTCCGCGAGAGCACGGCCTCCCTCCGCAAGCTGACGAAGGAGAAGGAATTTTCGACGTTCCTCGTGGGCCACGTCACCAAGAAGGGAACCATCGCCGGGCCGCGCGTGCTGGAGCACATGGTCGACACGGTCCTGTACTTTGAAGGAGACAATAACCACGCCTACCGCATCCTTCGGACGGTCAAGAATCGCTTCGGGGCGGCCAACGAAATCGGCGTGTTTGAAATGCGTGAGGACGGTCTACAGGAGGTCCCGAACCCGAGTGAGCTCTTCCTGTCGGAGCGCGGGTACGGTGTGAGCGGCTCTACTGTCGTGTGCTCACTGGAGGGGACCCGGCCCATCCTCGTCGAAATTCAGGCGCTCGTGACGCCAACGTCCTACAACACCCCCCAGCGCACCGTCACCGGCTTCGCCTCCCAGCGCCTGCAGATGATCCTGGCGGTGCTGGAGAAGCGCTCCGGCCTCGCCTTCAGCGACCACGACGTGTTCGTGAACGTGGCCGGGGGCGTCACCCTCGACGAACCCGCCGTGGACCTGGGTGTGGCCATCGCCGCGGCGTCTTCCTTCCGCGACATTCCCGCCGACACGGGCTCGGTGCTGATTGGCGAGGTGGGCCTGGGCGGCGAGATTCGCACCGTTAGCCAGATCGAACCGCGCCTCAAGGAAGCCGCCAAGCTCGGCTTCGAGCGTGCCGTGGTGCCCGAGAACAACCTCGACCGCATCGCCGGTGACTACAATCTCGACGTCGCGGGTGCGGAGGAGTTGCGGGACGTAGTGGACCTGGTGCTTTAAGTGTGAGGTGCAGGATTGGGAATGAGGGAACAGGGTGGCGCGACAACCCGACGCTCGCCGATTCGCTGACGCGGTGGACCGGCTCGTCGACGATCAACGGAGCCAGAGCATCGTCCGTCGCCAAACCGAATCACAGGACGGAGATCCCACCCCAAGGAAACATGCCCATCGGGGCCCATTCCTGCGCAGGGGACAGAACAGCCGTCAAGAATCTCTGACATCTCCCGGACGTTGGAGGAGTCGGTGTTTCACAGGGGATCCGTCATAATAATCGCGCCGGGCGGTCCGTTGTCTGAGTAGCTATGCCTCCGGACCTCCCGGCCCTGCCAACGAGTGACCCGTCGTATGGAGCATACAGACGAAGACCTGGTGACCGCCTACCTGGAGGACGGCGACGAGACCGCCTTCCGCCGGCTTGTGGAACGACACCAGGACCGTATCTTCGGCTACCTCATGGGCATGTTGAAGGACCGGGCGGTGGCCAACGACGTCTTCCAAAACACCTTCGTCCGCGTGATCGACGCGATGCGGGACGGCTCCTACACCCACGAGGGAAAGTGGCTGAGCTGGGTGATGAGCATCGCCCGCAACGCGGCCATCGATCACATGCGCAAGCAAAAGAAGTGGGCGGACATGCCCCACGACCCGGATGAGGGCCGCTCCTTCTGGGAGACCCTCGAAGACGATTCTCCCTCCGCCAACGAGGAGCTCCACCGCGCCGAACAACGAGAGTGGCTCGACGAACACATCGAGGAACTCGCCCCCGAGCAACGCGAGGTCCTCCTCCTTCGGCAGGAGACGGACCTAACGTTCCGCGAGATTTCGGACCTGCAGGACGTCTCCATCAACACCGCCCTGGGCCGCATGCGCTACGCCCTCAAGAACCTCCGCAAGATGATGAAAAAGTCCGACAAAACCTCCCTGGCCGGGACGACCGACTCGTAGGGACTCGTTGGGGAGCCCTCGAACACACACTCGTTTCGTCGCATCGACGACTTTCCGCCGCATCCTATGGACGACTCGCTACGCATCATCCAGTACCTGTACGGGGACGAGGTCGACGACCCCGACTTTCCTCGCCGGGTGGCGGGGGACGACGACCTCCCCCTCGCCCGACGCTGACGTGGTTGATCGCATCGTGGACCGGGCGGCCGAGGCCGCTCGTTCTCCCTCGTCTTCGCCCGGAGATCGCGCGCCTGACCGAGCGGCCCGCACCCCGGACCACAACCGGACGCGACGCCTGCAGAATGCGGGCGCAGTTCTCGCCTTACTGCTCGCCCTCGGCGTCGGCTGGTGGTACACGCCGGGCGACACGGCTCCCACCGAGGCCCCAAGCACGTCGTCCCCCCAGCAGGCGCCGACCACGGCCTCGTCGGAGCAACCCCAGAACGCGCAAGATGCCGAGGCGCTGCCCGAGTGGGATGATCGCGACGAAGTGGTGCGCCTCCATCGCCGCATCGAGACGCTGCGAACGCAGAACCGCTCTGGCGCGTGGGGCGGCAGCATGCAAACAGCTACTCAGACGAAGCCCTAGCCGCCCGTCGACTTGACTGCACGGACCGCCCGATCCCGTCCGCCCGAACGAACGACGAGCCTCCAACGCCGATGACTCGATTCTCCCGACTTGGCTACGTCTTCCTCCTCGGAACCTTTCTGTGGAGCATTCTCCTGCCCGCAGCCCTCGCCCAGCAAATGCGAACCCTCACCGTCCGCGACAGCGCCGTCTACGTCGACGGGAAAAAGCTCTCGGCGGATCAGGTCCCCGGCGACCTCGAACTGGACGGCATTACCGCCCGGTACCAGTTCGTCGGTATTCAGCGCCCCATTATTGAACTCAACGGACGCCTCTTCGCGGTCGACAACGGGCTGAAGCCGGTCTCCGAGGACGAGGTCAACGCACAGGAGTCCTCCGTCATCCTCCAGGAGCTCAAGGCCCGTCCCTCCGCGATCGCGTCGTCGGACGCCCAGCGCGGCCCACGGGGCCAGTCCGCCTCCCCGACCCTCTCCCGGACCCGTGCCCCGCAGGAACGCTACTTGAGTGAAGTAGAAAAAGCGAACCGCGAACTCTACAAGCGCCTGATGCGCGAGCGAACGATGGAGAGTCAGGCGAAAGACCTGGCCCGCGTGATCCACATGCTTCCCGAAGACAGCGACGAACGACGGGCGAAGGTCGACTCCCTTCGCAGCCTGCTCAACAATATTTTCGCCCTGAAGCAGGAAAACCGTCGTCAGGAGATTGAGCGGCTGCAGCGCGAGATTCAGAAATTGCAGCGAAACCTGCAGAAACGCAGCCAGATGCGGGACCGAATGATCGACCATCGATTGAACCAACTGGTGGCCCCCTCGTCTGGACGCTGATGCTCTCCCGGGACGCCCGGCATCGTCCCTTCTTTCGCCCCGTAACCTCCGGAGGACGTGTGAATTGCCGGGGATCGGCTGCACCTCAGGCTTTACTTTAGGTGCGACGACCTTCATCATGTAGGTGGAGGTATTTTCCGGCGGGTGTCCCGCTGCTCACCGGTCCAATTCTCACTCGGACCGATCGCGGGAACGCCGCACACAGTTTCCCCTTCTGCACGTGATGACGGACAGGGCCATGTCCCCTTCGATCTGCACCTCTTCCTCACGTTCCCGGCTCAGTCCTCCCCTCCGGCTTTTCCTGGCAACGATTGGTGTACTGGTGCTTCTGGGCGTAGAGACGGCCCCGGCGACGGCGCTCGTCGAAGATGTGCTATTTACCGCCCGGTCCGACGGCCAGGGATACGTGATTCGCGTCCGCACGGCGGACACGATTAAAGCATACGGCATGCCTCGCTCCGCCGGCGAGCATACGATCGAGTGGGTGCTCTACAACACGGCCCTCCACGACAACTACCGGAAGGGATCCGCCAAGGGCCCAGTCAACCGCTACAGCACGACGACCCGGAATGGACACCTCATTCTTCGGTTTGAGCTGGACCCGGAGCGCTCCGTAGACCCGAAGGTCTACCGGGACGGCGCCTCCAATGATCTCCTCCTGAACCTGGCGTACCGGGACGGAAGCGTCCCGGTGGCGGACGCCCAACAGGAATCGTCCTCCGGAGTGGTTCAACAAGCCTCTACCCCGTCCCAGCCCCCAAATGGAGCTTCGGAGGCCGCCCGCGAGCGGTGGAAGCTTGACACGGTAGTCATCGACCCGGGGCACGGCGGCAAGGATCCCGGCGCCACGGCCAACGGGCTCTACGAGAAGGACATCGTGCTGGACGTCGCGCACAAGCTCGGCACGTACGTCGAAAACCGGCTCGGCGTCAACGTCGTCTATACCCGTACGGACGACCGCTTCATTCCGCTGGAGGAGCGCGGACACATGGCCAACGAGGCCGGCGCCAAGCTCTTTATCTCCATTCACGCCAACGCGTCTCGTGCCCGCTCCGCATACGGGAGTAGCACCTACTTCCTCGGTCCCTCCAAGACCGACGCCGCCGAGAAGGTAATGGAGCGGGAGAACAGCGTGATCAAGTACGAGGAAAACACCGAGCGGTACGAAAACTACGACGAGCAGGCCCTCGTCCGGCAGACGCTCACTCAGAGCGCGTACATGCGCCAGAGCGAACAGCTGGCGTCCTCGATCCAAACGCAATTTGACGAGCGCGTCCACCGGAAAGATCGGGGCGTCCACCAGGCCGGCTTCTACGTTCTGTGGAGTGCTTCCATGCCGTCGGTCCTCGTCGAACTCGGTTTCATGACCAATCCGAAGGAGGCCCGGTACCTCAATAGCGACCAGGGACAAACCTATCTGGCCAGCGCCATCTTCCGTGCGGTCCGATCCTACAAGAAGCAGTACGAAAAGGGAATCTTCGCTGGCGAGTAGTCGCTGAGGCGGTCGAGTAATCGCTGAGGCGATTCTCTTACCCCCGCCGCCGAAACTCGTCCCGTACACATGCGACGCGCGGAGCAGTTCGGGGGCCCTCGTTACGCCCGTCCCGTTGCCGGCGGCTTTCCTTCTGTGCGATGCCTCCGCTGGGGCCACGGTGCCGCCCATCGAAGGCGTCCCCCCGAAAGCATTCGTCATCTCTCCCCCCAAGTGCCATGCGTTCCTCCTTCCTCCTCTCTACTTTCGTCCTCGCCCTCCTTCTCGCGGGCTGCGACGCCACCAGCCCCCAGAGCACGGTGATTCTAAACGCGAATTCGCCGGAGTCTCCGACTACCGAGTACACGTTCTCCTACGACCCCAGCGAGTCGGGGGCCATCACGGTACAATCCCAAAGCGACGACAACTTGACCTCCACCTTGGAGACGAACGGATTCCGCCGAGACGACATTACGTCGGCCCGAGTCGATAGCGTCAAGCTCGAACGCCTATCGCCGAAAGGTTTGTCGCGGGCCGAACGAGCCGTATTCGATTACCTCCAGGGCGCAACCGTCTACCTCGGTTCGAATACAGACGGGCCCAGAATTGCGGAGGCGTCGTTTCAGACGACCGACGAGCGGGAGATATCGCTCCCCGTACAGACCGCCGACGTCACCGGAACCGTAAAGAGCGGACCGACCCGTGCTTTCTTACGACTCGACACGGCCGACGAGTCGAGGCCTGATCGCAACCGAGATCGAGTCAGGGTTACGGTATACTTCCGAATTGAAGTACGGAGCGTGTAGAGGACCACGCCCTTGTGCCCCTCTACCGTACGGCGTCGCAGGAGATCTCGACCCGGGCGTTGCGGGGCAGCGCCGATACCTCCATCGCCTGTCGGGCCGGGGACTGCTCGTTAAAGTACCGGGCGTAGACCTCGTTGACCTGCGCGTAATCGCTGACGTCCGTCAGGAGCACCTCGCAGCGCACAACGTTCTCGAACGTCATGCTCGCCGCCTTGAGAATCGCTCCAATGTTTTCGAGCACCCGCTCGGTTTCTGCCTCGATGCTTCCGTCAATCATGCTCCCCGTCTCCGGATCGATTGCGATTTGGCCGGACACATACAACTGATCGTTCACGAGCACGCCCTGACTGTACGGCCCGATGGCCGCCGGGGCGAGAGGGGTCGTAACGATACTGCGAGAGGCGGAGGTGGAGGTAGACATAACGGGTCAAGGATGGGATCGCGGAAAAACGTGACACCCGTTAAGATTTGTCTGCTGGGAACGTGGTACAAGCGAATATTTTCTGAAGAGCCGCTTCCTCGAACGCCCGACGCTGATTCCCCGAACTCCGTTCGCTCGGCCCGGCCTGCGCCGACTGCGGTACTCTCCGTTCGCGTTCAATTCTGCGGGAAGTCCCGGCCTTGCTCCCCCGGCTTCCCGGAACGCCACTCTATAGAAATCAGTTCGACTGTATCTCCAATCAAATACCCTCCATTCATCCGCCCCCTTAGTTATGGGCAAGAAGGGACGCGTGCTCGTCGCCATGAGCGGTGGTGTCGACTCGTCGGTCACCGCCGTGCTGCTCGACGAGCGCGGCTACGACGTCGTCGGCCTCACCATGAAGACATGGGACTATTCCACCAGTGGCGGACGCGACGATAAGGAGGTGGGGTGCTGCTCCATCGAGTCGATGAATGACGCCCGCGTCGTGGCCACCAAGCACGGCTTCCCCCACTTCGTCGTCGACCTGCGGGAGGAATTCGGCGACTGGGTGATCGAGCGATTCACCAACGAATACCTCTCGGGACGTACGCCCAATCCGTGCGTGCTCTGCAACACCCACATCAAGTGGGACGCCCTCCTACAGCGGGCCGACGACCTGGACTGCGAATACATCGCCACCGGTCATTACGCCAACGTCCGCTACGACGAAGACCTGGAGCGGTACGTGCTGAGCCGAGGGAAGGACCTGAACAAGGATCAGAGCTACGCCCTCTGGGGACTGCCCCAGGAGCATCTGGCCCGGTCCCTCTTTCCACTCGGCGCCTACGAAAAGCCCGAGATTCGCGAAATGGCCGCCGAGTTCGGCCTCGATAACGTGGCCGACAAGCCCGACTCCTATGAGATCTGCTTCATTCCAGATAACGATTATCCCCGCTTCCTGAAAGATCGGGTCGATGGGCTGGAGGAGGAGGTGAGCGGCGGCAAGTTTGTTCTAAGCGACGGCACCGTCGTTGGCGAACACGACGGCTACCCCTTCTACACCATTGGCCAGCGCCGAGGGCTAGACCTCGCTCTCGGAGAACGCGTCTACGTGACCGACATCGACCCGGAGACGAATACGATTACCGTGGGGCCGAGGGAGGAGCTCATGGAGCAGACCCTGACGGCCCACGAGATCAACCTCGTGAAGTACCCCGAGCTCGACGAGGAACAACCCGCCTGGGGGACCATCCGCTACAACGACGACGGGGCCGGGTGCCTCGCGTGGCAGCCCGACGACGACACCTTGAAGGTGGCCTTTAGTGAACCGCGTCGCGCCATCACGCCGGGCCAGAGCCTCGTGCTCTACGAAGACGACGACGTGCTCGGCGGCGGCTGGATCCAGGAGGTAGGAAGCGAGACCCTCGAGACATCCGACCAAGTTGCCGATGCCCATGCCTGAACGTCCCGCCTCCCTGTCCGCGCACTCGTCCCTGTGGCTTGCTGCGATGAGCGTCACGCTTGCGCTCGTCGGCTGCGCCCCGAACGAGCAGCATACAAGCCCGGAAGAAGCAGCTTCGACTCCCCCTCCGGATACAACGACCCGTTCTGTGACCGACGATACCATTCAGGGAACCGGGACCATTCGCTACGTGGACCTCGAAGGGGGCTTCTACGGCCTCGTCGCCTCCGACGGAACGAAGTACGACCCCACGCCCCTCCCCGATAGCCTTCAGGTAGACGACCTCTCCGTTCGCTTTCGGGTGGAGGAGAAAGACACAATGACCACCCGCATGTGGGGATCCCCAGTCGAGGTGATCGAGATCGAACGAATCGACGACGAAAACGAGTAGGTTCCCGTTCTGTGCGGCCGATAACCGGTGTGGATGCGAGGAGGAGGGGGAACATTGAAATTCGCCACCTGGTTCAACATTCCAGTCTCACGCCCTAAGAATAACCGAGGCGTTGCGTTAAGGATCAAACGAAGAGTCCGATCGCGCACGTCGAGCATACATGGAACGGACGGATTTGACGCGGATCGACGAGTTCACCTGGGAAATTCCGGACTCGTTCCGAGAATCGATGCGTGTTCCGGTGCGCATCATTGCCAACGAGGATCTCATCGGAGACATCATTCGAGGAGAGGCGATCGATCAGGCCATCCAGACGGCGATGCTGCCCGGACTGGTTGGCCATCTTGTCGTTATGCCCGACGTGTACAGCGGCCAGGGCGCTCCCGTCGGCATTGTGGCCGTTTCGAAGTGGCCAGTGGGCACGATTGCCCCGGGCGCCATCGGCCACGACATCAACACCGGCGTGCGCCTGCTCGGGTCGGACATTGACCTGAGCGAAGCCGAGGGCAACTTCGACGTTCTTGCCGACGCCTTGAAGGCGCACATTCCGAGCGGCTCCGAGGCCGAGGGCTCCCTTCACCTGAACAAGAGCGAGGTGGATCACGTGGCGCAGTCCGGCGCGCAATGGGCCCTCCGCAAGGACATGGCCCAGCAGGATGACCTCGTGCGGGCCGAAGAGGGCGGACGCCTCAACGAGGCCGACCCCGGGAAAGTGAGTGACGCGGCCCGATCGCTCGGCGCCCAGCAGCTCGGCACGCTTGGGGGCGGCGAACACTTCATCGAGATTCACGCCGTCGAAGAGGTCTTCAATCGCGCCGCCGCCGTAACGATGGGCTTGAAGGAGGATACGATTGTCGCCCAAATTCATTGCGGCTCGCGGGGCTACGGCCGTCAGGTGTGTGCCGATTACATCGAGCGATTTCAGGACGTCGCTCCCAACTACGACATTACACCGCCCGATCCGAACCTCGCCTGCGTGCCCCTCGAGTCGACGGAGGCGGAAGACTACATGGGCGCCATGCGGGCGGCTGCCAATTACGCCTACGCCAATCGGCAGGTGCTGGCCCACCGGGTCCGAGAAGTGTTTGACGACGCGCTGGAGGGAATGGGCAACCGCCTCAAGACGGTGTACGACGTGGCCCACAACCTCGGCCAGATTGAGATGCACCAGGTAGAGGGGAAGCACATGCGTTGCTACGTCCACCGGAAGGGGGCCGCGCGCGCCTTCGGTCCGGGCACACCCGGTATTTCCTTACCGTACCGTGCTCTCGGTCAGCCGGTCCTCGTGCCCGGCAGCATGGGCGAGACATCCTGGGTGATGCTCGCCACGCGCGAGAGCATGCAGAAAAGCTTCGGGTCTGCGTGCCACGGGGCCGGTCGCACGATGAGTCGCCACGAAGCCAACCACCACGCCGACCCCGTAACGCTCGACGATGAACTTGAAGGGCAGGGCATACACGTTCGCTCCGGGGACGGTGCCTCTTCGGGAGGCGGCGTCAAGATCAAGGAAAACACCGACGCCATCGTCGAAACCGTGGCGGGTGCCCGCCTGGCGAGCAAGGTGGCTCGCCTGCGCCCCCTCGCTGTGGTCCATGGATAGCGGCTCGTTTTCGGTCTCCAGGTGCCGGTGCACCGGCGTGGACCACGTACGACCCCTGGCCGAGACGTTTCACGACCTTCACGGCCTTCTCAGCACAGGGGAGACACATGCCTGGGTCCGCCGCGTTGGTGGGGGTACTATCACCGGCTCGATCACCACTTCCGTTCCGTCCCATGTCCGACCCCCAACAAGGTCCTCACCTTCTTCTCGTTGAAGACGACAGCGAGCTCAGCACGAGTCTCGTCCTCTACCTGGAGTCGGAAGGATACGAGGTGACGCTGGCTGAGGACGGGGAGGAGGCAGAGGAGGCAGCAACGCGACTCCCCGGGTATGACCTCATCATCCTGGATGCCAAATTGCCGGAGCAGAACGGCTTCGAAGTGCTACGCCAAGCCCGCGAACAGGGCGTACGCACTCCTGTGCTGATGCTCACCGGCCTTGGTGATCACGAGGATAAGATGCGGGGCTTTCAGGTAGGCACCGACGATTACCTTACCAAGCCGTTCGAGACGGAAGAACTCCTCGCCCGCATCGACGCCCTCCTTCGTCGCGAGGCACAGGCCGACGAAGAAGGCGGCGTGTTCGACGTCGGCGGCCTTCGCGTGAACCTCAACGCCGACGAGGTGACGAAAACGGATGGGTCCTCAGTCGAACTGACGGATCTTGAATACGCTTTGCTTGCCTACCTGCTCCGGCGCCGCGGCCGGACGGCCACCCGTGAGCAGATTCTCCGCGACGTGTGGGACCTGCCCTCCGAGGTCGAAACGCGGACGATTGACCGACACGTCAACGCCCTGCGTGACGTGATGGCCGGGGAAGACGAGGACTCCTGGGCCATCCAGAGCGTGTACGGCATCGGGTACAAACTCGAAGGGGCCGAGCGCGTCGAGGAGTCAACGGAAACGACTTGACTTCTCACCCGGCTGAAGCCGGAGGGTTTACTGCTCCTTCGCGCATCCTCAATACTCTAACGCCGCCGAAGATCGGGGGGATCAGCGCTAACGGGAGAGCGGATTGGTACCGGGAGGCTCCCCCTGATCCAACGCTGAACGTTGATGAGAGGCACGGGACTGGGAACCGCCTGTCTTTCTTTGTCGACATCTCAGACGGCGAGTGCCTCAATCGTCTTCGAACCGGTACCCGATGCCGTAGACCGTCTCGATGTAGGTAGGGGCCGACGGATCGGGCTCGATTTTTTTCCGGACCGACGCCATGTGGCGGTCGATCGTCCGGGTGATAATGTTCTCGTCGATTCCCCACACGTCTCGAAGGAGTTGCTTGCGCGTGACGGTCCGCCCCTCGTGCTGGGTGAGGTAGCGGAGAATGTCAAACTCCAGGGCCGTGAACTCAACCTCCTCGTCGCCCCGATACGCCTCGTGGGTCGTGAAGTTAATTTCCACGTCCCCGATCTCGTAGATATCCATCGGCGCCTCGGACGGAGGCATGGTTCGCTGGAGGATGGCCTTGACCCGGGCAGCCAACTCCTCCACATTGAAGGGCTTCGTGATGTAATCGTCGGCCCCAAGCCCGAAGCCTTTGAGCTTCGACTCCTGCTCTCCACGAGCGGTGATCATGAGGATAGGGGCACTGAAGCCCATCTCCTGCGACTCGCGAAGGACATCGAATCCGTCCTTCTTCGGCAACATCACGTCGAGAAGGACCACGTCGCACTTCTCCATCTCCCGCATCAGCCGAAGGGCCTCCTCCCCATCTTCGGCCGTCTGCACCTCGTACTCCTCAAGTTCAAAGTACTCCTCCAGCCCCATGAGGATGTCGGGATCATCCTCCACAATGAGCATGTGATAGGTCCGATCCGTCGTCTTCGACATAACAGAAAGTAGTGCTGCGTGAAAAGGAATGGGCGGCGGGACGAGAACTGGCCCGACTACACGAACGGAACTGCATCGCTGCAATATACACGGGAGCGAATCTGTTCCGACTGGAAAATCTGCGAACAGTCAGAAAAAGCGCGGCAACACGAGCGAAAACGGGGCGTCTCGTGGACACCGAGACGTCCATCTCCGTATGGGCAACTTGTTGATTGCTTTCCTCCTCACGACGATTGTCTGACCGATCCTCCCGACGCATGACCGACGACACGAAATCTTTCTTCTTCGATCTGCTCGACACCCCGAGCCCCACCGGCTTCGAGACGCCGGGCCAGCGCGTATGGGCCGATTACGTCCGCGATCACGTCGACGCCGTGGATACCGACGCGTACGGCACCGCCTGGGCCACCCTGGACGGCTCGGACAGCGATGCGCCCCGCCTGATGCTCGACGCGCACGTAGACGAGATCGGCTTCATGGTGCGCCACATCACCGACGACGGCTTTATCTACGTCAATCGCATCGGCGGCTCCGACCGTGCCATCGCGCGGGGCCTGCGGGTGCGCGTGCTGGGCGACGACGGCCCAGTGACCGGCGTGGTGGGTAATACAGCCATCCACATCCGCGACACCAAAAACGAGAAGGTGCCGAAGGTGCACGAGCTGTTCGTGGACGTAGGAGCCGAGGACAAGGACGGCGTCCACGACCTCGGTATTCGCGTGGGTCACCCCATGGTGTTCGACGTCTCCCCCACCGAACTTTCGGACACGCGTATCAGCGCCCGCGCCATCGACAACCGGCTCGGCGGTTTCATTATCGCACAGGTTCTGGAACGCCTTGCCGACGACCGACCCGCCTCGACGGTCCAAGGTGCCAACTCGGTACAGGAGGAAATCGGCGGGCACGGGGCCGAGATGGTAACCCACCGTCTGGAACCGGACCTCGCCGTCGCCTTCGACGTGACCCACGCTACTGGCTCGCCCGGCATCAGCAGCACGGAGCACGGGGAGGTCAAGATGGGCGAGGGACCGGCCATCACGCACGGCACCTCCACCCATCCGCAGGTCGTGCAGCGCCTCATGCAGGTGGCCGAGCAGGAGGACATTTCCCTCCAGCACGAACCCAGCGCGCGCCGCACCGGCACCGACACCGATTCGATCTTCAAGAGCCGAAGCGGCGTGCCCAGCGGCCTGGTCTCCGTCCCACTCCGCTACATGCACTCCACCGTCGAGGTCGTGGACACCGACGACATCGAGCAGTGCGTGCAACTGCTTACGGCATTTGCGCGATCGCTCGACGCGGACGACGAGTTTGGCGTCACCCTGTAGCCCCCGAAAAGGGCCGCCGCTTTCGTTCTTCCCCCCTCCGGTTCCATCACGATGCTGCCTGTACCGTCTCGCCTTCCGTCCGCGAGCGTACCGCTGGCGGTCCTCGTCCTTCCCCTCCCAAACGCGGCGGCTCAGGATACAACTACCGGCCGTCCGCAGCAGCGTGGTATGTGTTTTCAGTTGCGTGGGATAATGGCCTGTCGGGGTTTCTCGATCCAAAGCTTGACCTCCCTCGACGGAGAAAGCCGAATCCTTTCCGGGACGCGACGACGATTGTGTTTGATACAGCCGGAAACAGCAAAGGTCACGCTTACCGTACACAACATAATCGGGCAAGAAATAGCCCGCTTATTGGACGGCAGGGTGTCGGCTGGACGTCACCGGGTTACGTGGAGTCCCGACGATCTATCCAGCGGGGTGTACGTCTATCGAATCCAGTCCGATCGACATACTGAATCCCGGCGAGCCGTCTTGGTCAAATAGGGCGTGTCCTGATCGCGGCTTTCGGGCCGCGCAATGAATCGAGAGTCCTCGCTCCGTACCAACACCAAGTTGCCATGATGTCTCTCGTCGTCCGCGTCCTCTCCGTCCTGCTCGTCGCCCTCCTTCTCTCGGGGTGTGACGCGACGGGCCCACAACCAAACACCGCGGCGGCCCCGCCCACGGTTGAGCTGACCGCGGCGCAGCAGGACGTGCTCGACGGGACGGGCACGACGTTTGGGCTCGACCTCTTCGGCACGCTCAACGAGGAAAAAGGGGCTGACCAGAACGTCGTCGTCTCCCCCTTCAGCGTCTCGACGGCCCTGACGATGGCTCTGAACGGGGCACGAGACTCGACGCGCCGGGCCCTGAAGCAGGCGCTGGGCGTTTCCGATCACTCCATGCGCGAGATCAACGAGGCGCACCGCCGGCTCGTCGGGGCGCTTCCGGAGCTCGACACGACCGCTACCCTCCGGTCGGCCAACTCGCTTTGGGCCCAGAACGGCTATCCCGTGAAGGCGGCGTTCACGGACACGCTTCGCTCGGTGTTCGGGGCGGAGGCGCGCAGGATCGACTTTGCGTCCCCGGAGGCGCCCGACCGCATCAACGGCTGGGTGGCCGACCAGACGGAGGGCATGATTCAAACGCTCGTCAAGGACAAAGACCTGGACGGGAACACCGTCCTCGCGCTGCTGAATGCCCTCTACTTCGAGGCCCCGTGGCAGACGGCGTTCGACGAGGAACAGACCGAAGACGCGTCCTTCGCCCGTCCGGGCCGCCCGGCGGCACGGGTGCCGATGATGCACCGGACGGACAGTCTCCGCTACGGGTCCACCGATCGGGCGAAGATGGTCGATCTGCCGTACGGAAACGGGGCCTTCCGGATGACGGTGGTCGTCCCCGAGGAGGAAACGAATGCCCACGCGCTGGCCACCGACCTGGACGCGGCCACCTGGGCCCGGTGGCTCGACGGGCTCGAGACCCGGAGGGTGCAGGTGCGGCTCCCTCGCTTCGACGTGACGGTGCCGCGCGCCAATTTGAACGAAGTACTCCGGACGATGGGACTGGGCATCATCTTCTTACCGTGGGCGAACTTCTCGGGCCTTTCTCCCAGGAACCCCTCCGTCAAGAAGGCGCTCCACAAGGCGGCGATCGTCGTCGACGAGGACGGCACCGAGGCCAGCGCGGCGACGGCGGTCATTTTTGAGGAGAGCACGCCGCCCACCGTGCGGGCCGACCGGCCGTTCCTGTTCGCGATCCGGGAGGCGCAGACGGGGACGCTGCTGTTTCTG
The DNA here is from genome assembly GCA_003023365.1 of Bacteroidetes bacterium QH_7_62_13. Taxonomy (GTDB): domain Bacteria; phylum Bacteroidota; class Rhodothermia; order Rhodothermales; family Salinibacteraceae; genus Salinibacter. The sequence goes on from PXTG01000097.1 coordinate 20,782, forward strand.
GGCCGGATTGCCGACCCGACCGCCTGATCCCAACGACCGGAAATCACGATCCACGGTACCGGGTGCTCCGAAGTTCAGTTTTGAATGCCTCTTTCGAACGGCGAAGAGTCCGGCTCGGGGCCGGAATGAACCAGTCCTTCTGGCACTCAAGACGCGAGACTCCCGATCGTGCTCATCATCGATCGTTACCACCGGGCCCGAAAGATCGTATCCGACGAGACAAAAACTCGCGGCAGGTAATAATTTTTACCCCGTCTACGTTCACCCAGAGGGTCTCCTCCCCTCTCACCAGGGGGACCCTTTGAGAACGGTCCATCGCGCAGGGGCCTCTCTTCCTTTTTCCCTCTGCTTGCCGACGTTTGGATTTATGACGACCACGGCCTCCCACCCCGATGATGACGCAGGGTTTCTGCCCGTTTCGCTGAGTTCCGGCATGTCAATCCAGAAACTCCACCTTATTCTGGGGCACCTATACCTCCTCCCGTGGTTCGCCCGGCGTTGTTTCGACTGCGAGCTACCGCTCAAACCGTTCCTGGACGCCAACCCAGCACTCAAGCTCGGCGGACTTCCAATTGCGTCGAAGCTCTCCCGCTACGGAGCGGAGCCTCCCTACCTTCCCACCCTCACGATAGACCGCGAAACGGAGCAGTCGACGATCGAGGAATTTGTAGCCGAACACCCGTTTCCGCTCGTTACGAAGCCCCTGTTCGGGGCCCGCAGCCGAAACGTGCAACGGGTGTCCACCTTCGACGAAATCAGTGCGGCGGTGAGAGACGAACCGATGGTCCTGCAACCCTACGTCGACGCTCCGAAAGAGTACGGGATCAACGTCATGCGGGTCGGGCCCCGCCTCAAGATCTACGGCCTCACGGAAGTCCCCGTTCGGACGGTATGGGGAGATGGCGAACGGTCCCTCCGTGAGCTTACCGAAGACGCCTACGGAGCTGAGATCGCTTCACAGGTCAAGAGGGGATCCTGGCTCCCCCCGGACGGGCAGCGTGTATCGATCCAGGTTGCTGCCTGCCCGGGTGAGGGCGGTTCCTGCCTGGACGTAACCGACAAGGTCACTCCTGAGCTCCGAGCGACGTGCGAGGACGCGGCCGATCAGATCGGGCTTCGCTTCGGACGATTTGACGTGAAAGCTCACTCCCTGGAGGCCCTGCAAGAAGGAGATTTCCACGTCTTGGAGGTGAACGGGTCCCCCTCTTTAGATCTTACACTCTACGACAACCGGTACCCCCTTTCGGTCAAGATCGAGCGATTGCGTGCCCACTGGGACGAATTTTTCCACCAGGCCCGCTCCAGCCGGTCGAGGGAGGAAAACAGTTGGGCGCTCTTAGCGACGCTTCTCTGGTTCTCGGTCTCGCCAAAGCGGTGCGTCGCTTCCTTCCGGCACGAAGTCCACGATGGTGAACTCACTCCTCGTTCCCAATCGGAAGGGGGGGCCCCAGGTAGCTGATCCCTGACTGACGTGTACCATCGTGTCCCCGTACCAGCACGTTCCATCGATTTGCGGGAACTCGATAGAAGCGAGGTAGCCGAGCGGCCAGACCTGCCCGCCGTGGACGTGCCCACAAAAAACAGCGTCCGGGTCAGCTTCGAGCAGGGTGTCAAGTCGTTCCGGTTTGTGCTTGAGCACGATCCGAGGGCGCTGCCGGCCCCGCAATGACTGAACGAGTGCCTCGCTCTCCTCGTTGCTCGTCTGGTACCCGATACCCAGGACGCTCATCCACTCTTTTTCCTCGAGCGCCCCCTCCAGCGGCGTGACGCCCACGTCCCGAAGCGCCTCAAGCAGCGCTTCGCGTTCGGTGTAGCTGTCATGATTCCCCGACACGAAGTACACCGGTACGTCGTATTCCTCCAACGGGGCGACGAGCTCCGGATCGACCGGTTCCATGCCGTCGAGCAGATCGCCGGTAATGACGACACAGTCCGGCCGGTAGTGGCTCGTCGTCCGCACGATGCGGGCGAGGTCGCGCTTCGACCAGATGTCTCCGATGTGGAGATCGGTCAACTGCAGAAAGCGAAGGGAGGTGTTGTAGGCTCCCTCGACACGGCGGTAGCGGGCTCGGGGATGCTTGGCCCGGAGGAATCCTACGACGCCAAGCAGGCCAGCCGACAGCCAGATCGCCCCGTCCCCGATCAGGAAGCCGGCCTGGCTAAGTAGAAATTGGCCGACGAACGCAAACCCGGCGAGAAAGGCGAGCCCCGACCACACGAAGGCCGTACGAACTAGGAACCGGGTGAGGAAGTTACGGGGGGCCTTGATGAGGGCGTACCCGACGACCGTCATGCTTCCCAGCGTACCGATGAGCACGTCCCCCGAAAACGGATCCGTACACTCGATGAGGACATAGTGCAGTCCGAGGAAGAGACTGCCGACGACAATCGCAATCTGGCCGAAGACGGTGATGCCGAACATGACGTACTGGGAGAATACTCGACGGAGCGAAACAGAGAATACGTGTTTCGGAACGGAAATCAGTACATGCAGGCCTCTTCAGTCTGTCTCTTCGGGCAACCAGGCAGAAAGATCTCGGTCAATCAGTTCCTCAAGATGCCGGACGTGGGGCGCGTAGCGACGCCGGAGCTGTCGTTCGAGTTTCGGATTGAGTGAAGAACGACTCCCATCACCTCCCCGGGCCGACCGCCGCACGATCTGCTCAATCCACAGCCGGAGCGCCTCCGGGGTCCACCGCCGGGCAAGAGGAGGCAACCAGGACGGAAGAACAGAAAGGACTATGCCCAAGATCCGGCTCGCTTGCTCGTCGGTGCGGTTGAGCCGGGCGGAAGTGTCGATGGGTTCTTTCGGATCCACCCCCAAGAACTGGAAAACGGAGTAGAGAACATGGTGCGGGTGTTCCCGCAAGTTCTCGGAGAGCATAATGAAGAACCGTTCCCGGGGAAAGAACTCAAGCCACCTCGACAGCGTCTGTGCGTAGAGCCCGTCCTGAAAGTACGACTTCCATTCGTGCCGCTTCCGCTCCGGGCGAGCGTCCTCCGCCTCCAGGGCCTCCTCGAATGAGAGCGGTTCGGTACCCTGCGAGACCTTATGCAGGTAGTGCGAGTAGGCGCGCCGAACCGGATCCCGAAGTATGAGGAGGAACTGGGGAGAGGAGGTCCCGTACACCCGGCGCATCCGACTCGGGACGAGATCGGGGGCTCGGAAGTACAGGGGCGTGGCTTCCCCGCTTACCCGACCGTCCGCACCGCGAAAGTATTCAAGATACCACTCCAATCCGGATTCAAAATTCTCTTTGGGCGCGTTGAAGAAATCCAACTCCTTCACCTCCGGGAGGTGGAGCGCGGAATGCTGGCGGAGATAGTGATGGAGCGAGGTGGTTCCACTTTTCGCGGCCCCGAGTACAAAAAAATCGGGGAGATCCGTCGACGTGAGTGCTTGACCAGAGTGCGCCGACCGCCGGGAAACTGAAAGCATCGATTTTGAATGGTCAGTTCTCTGTTCCTAGGCGTATCCCCGAGTCGATGAGATGGGCGACGGTCTTGGAGACGACAACCCTTGCCTCCGCCGTGAACATCGTTCCGGGAGGGGACGGGCGAAGACGCGGACCGTCTCCAACCATGACCTGAACCAACGTTCGTCACTCCCCCTCGAACGGGCGGCTAAGAACATCTTCGGTACCGGAGGCCTGCGCCCCAGCTCGTCGGGCTACCCGGCGAGTTGGCGGTACTTGCGCACGATACTAAACGCCATCTCTAGGGACTGCTCGTAGTTGAGGCGCGGGTCGACGTGCGACTCGTAGGCCTTGCCGAGGTCCGCCTCGCTGAGGCCGCGCGCCCCGCCAATGCATTCCGTGACGTTCTCGCCGGTGAGCTCGAAGTGCACACCGCCGAGGTGGGAATTCTCCGCCGCGTGTACGTCGAAGGCCTGCTCGAGCTCCCCAAGGATGTCGTCGAAGTGACGCGTCTTCGTGCCATCCTCCGTTTTCTTGGTGTTGCCGTGCATCGGATCGCTGATCCAGAGGACCGTGTGGCCGATGTCCTGTACGGCTCGGACGAGCTGAGGCAACTGATCCCCAACTTTGTCGACCCCAAGGCGGGAGATGAGGGTGAGTTTGCCCGGCTCGTCGTCGGGATCGAGGGTGCGCACCAGTGTTTTGAGCCGGGACGGCGTCATGTCGGGCCCCACCTTGAGGCCCACAGGATTCTGGAGGCCGCGCGCGTACTCGACGTGGGCCTTGTCCGGCTGATTGGTGCGCTTGCCCACCCAGGGCAGGTGCGTACCCAGGTTGTAGATGCCCTCTTTGTGGGGGACGGACCGTGAGAGCGCCTCCTCGTAGGGCAGCAGTAGGGCTTCGTGGCTGGTGTAGAACGACACCCCTTCAAGGGAGTCGAGCTTCTTGTTCGTCACCGTCTCCAAAAAACCGAGGGTGTCCTCGATGGCGTCGACGATGGCGTGGTACTCCTCGGCCAGCGGCGAGTGCTGCATGAAGTCGAGGTCCCAGTACTCTGGGTGCCGGAGGTCGGCGAAGCCCCCCTCGGCCAGGGCACGCACCAGGTTCAGGGTCAGCGACGAGCTCGCGTACGCTTCCCCGAGCCGGTTGGGGTCCGGACGACGGGTCTCGGCGGAGAATTCGGCGCCGTTGATGATATCGCCCCGGTAACTGGGCAGAGTCGTGCCGTCCCGCGTCTCGGTGTCCGACGAGCGCGGTTTGGCGTACTGCCCGGCGAAGCGCCCGACCCGTACAATTCGCGTGTTGAGGCCATACGTGAGCACGAGGCTCATCTGCATCAGAATCTTGAGCCGGCTCGTGATGACCTCCGCCCGGCAGTCGGCGAACGACTCGGCACACTCTCCGCCCTGCAACAGGAAGCGCTCGCCGCGAGCGGCACGGCCAAGCTCCTCCTTGAGGTTTTCCACCTCCCAGGAGGTCACGAGGGGCGGCAACCCGGACACATAGTCGAGGGCCTCCTCCAACTCCTCTTCGTCGGGGTACGTGGGCTGCTGGAGGGCCTCCGTGGCCCGCCACGAGTGCGGGGACCAGTCCGTCGTCGTTGCCTGCGCCATGGCGCGTCATCGATACTAGTCGGGATGAGGTAGAACTATGCGGTCTACGAGCGGGCCTCCCACACGTTTCGGGGGCGAACTCCCCGTGACCGGCCTCGGTACAGGGACCGTTCTCCCTCACGGAAAATACAACCGGTCTTGGTCCCGTAACGTCTCCCCTTCAAGACCAACACTAAAGAGCCTCTTCTCCTCCAACGGATCTTCCTCCCTCGTGACGACGACTTCCGAGAAGCACATTCTCCTGGTCGAGGACGACGACGATATCGCCGATCTGCTGGAGCTTCACCTCACCGACGATGGATACAGTGTCGACGTGGTCGACGATGGCGATGAGGGTCTGGAGAAGGCCCTGGGATGCAGTTACGACCTCATCATCCTCGATATCATGCTTCCGGGCACCGACGGGTTCGACATCTGCCGGCGCCTGCGACAGGAGCAGTGTCACGCTCCCATCCTCATGGTAACTGCGAAGACCGAAGAAGTGGACAAGGTTTTGGGACTGGAGCTGGGGGCCGACGACTACATTACGAAGCCGTTTAGCATTCGCGAGGTGATGGCCCGCGTGAAGGCGATGTTTCGGCGGGTCGAGGTGGACCAGGAGGCTCAGTCTCCATCCGAGGACGACGCTCCCATTCAGCACGACGGCCTCCGCATCGAACCGGCGAAGCGCAAGGTTCTCGCCGATGGGGACACCGTCGACCTGACCAGCAAGGAGTACGACCTGCTTCTCCTATTTGCCCGGAATCCCGGTCGGGCCTATAGCCGCCAGGAGCTGCTCGACGAGGTGTGGGGCTACCAGTACGAAGGCTACAGTCATACGGTCAACACCCACATCAATCGGCTGCGCAATAAAATCGAACCGGATCCGTCCTCCCCCCGCTACGTGAAGACGGTCTGGGGCGTCGGCTACCGGTTCGCCGAACGGGAGGAATTGGAGGCAAGTGATGCGTGATGCGTATTTCGTATTGCGTATCTGGTAGGAGAGCAAATACGCACTACGCGATACGAAATATGAAGCGCGGCATCTGATCGACAAAGACTCCTCCTCCAAAAATTCGCCGACGCGCACCCACATGCTCAATAGCTTCTACGCCAAGCTGTCGGCCCTCTTCCTCGTACTCATTCTGGGGCTGGGGGTCGTACTCATCGTTCTCGGGGGACGGACGGCCCAGCGCTACGCCGATGAGGTGGAGCAGAAGCTCAACCGCACCCTCGCGCAGGAGATGGTGCCTCGATTCGAGCCGCTGCTGGAGGACCGCATCGATAAGGCCGCCATTCGGTCAAAAATCGAGGACATGACCGGCATCAACCGGCGGATCGAGATCTACCTGCTCGACCGGGAGGGTCGGCTCAAGGCGTCCTTTGCTCCGGACTCGGCGGTGATCGAGCAGAAGCGGGTGGACATGGCCCCAATTCGGCAGTTCATGGCAGGGGCTACGCTTCCCATTCTCGGGGACGACCCTCGCCGCGACGGCGCCCAGAAGCCCTTTTCGGTCGCCCATATCGAAATTATGGGCCAGGAGGGATGCTACCTCTACGTCATCCTCCGCAGCGAACAGTACGCCTCCGCGGCGGGGATGATCGGGGATAGCTACATTATTCGGGGCGCCCTCACGGGACTGGGCCTCATCCTGCTCGTGGTGACCGGGGTGGGGCTCCTGCTCTTCCGACGCCTGACCCAGCGCCTCCGACACATGCAGGACGTGGTCGGCACCTTCGAGCAGGGCCACTTCGACGTGCGTGTCGACGAAGGATCCAACGACGAGATCGGCCAGCTTGCCGCCTGCTTCAACCGGATGGCGGACACGCTCAACGAGACGATGGAGGAGCTTCGCCAGGCCGATCGCATGCGTCGCGAGCTCGTGGCGAACGTCTCGCACGACCTGCGCAGCCCCCTCGCGTCCATCCAGGGCTACCTTGAAACCGTGCACATGAAGGACGGGGCCCTCGATCCCAGCGACCGCCAGCGCTACGTCAAGACCGCCCTCCGCAACGCCCAGCGCCTGAGTGACCTCGTCGGGGAGCTCTTCGAATTGTCGAAGCTGGAGACGAAGCAGGTCGAGCCCAACATCGAGCCGTTTTCGATCGCGGAGCTCGTGCAGGACGTCGTGATGCAGTATCAGCCCCAGGCAGAAGACCAGACGATTGACCTACGGGCCGACCTGCCGGCGGAACCGACCCGTGTCGAAGCCGACATCGGTCTCGTCGAGCGGGCCCTCTCCAACCTCATCGACAACGCCATCCACTACACGCCGGAGGACGGGCGGGTACAAGTGCGGGTCGACAAGCACGACCGTAACGTGAGCGTGTCGGTTTCGGACACCGGTCCCGGCATCCCGGACGACGCCCTTCCCCACATCTTTGAGCGGTCCTACCGCGTCGACAAGAGCCGGGACCGAGACAAGGGCGGCGCCGGACTGGGGCTCGCCATCGCCAAGACCATCTTGGAGCTTCACGACAGCACCCTGGAGGTTGAGAGTACGGTGGGCGAAGGAACGATCTTTCGCTTTCGCCTGCCGGTGGAGCTCCCCGGCCCTCAGCCGGCACAGCGTCCCTAATGCGGATGCAAGAAGTCTCCTGTGCGTCGCAAAGAGCTCGTCATTCTGAGAGAGTCCGATAGGCGATCGAAGAATCTCTCCGAATCCGGCGTTTCTGCTTCATTCGGGAGATCGTTCGACGCTGGAAATCTGGGATTGCCCACGTCGCTCCGCGCAAGATGACTCCACTGCCAAAGGGATTGCTTGAAGCTGCACCAAGCGCAAGCGTGAGAGAATTGTTAGGCTTTGTGACGGGATCGTTAGAGAGCGTGTGGCTTCCGTGAGGAAATTTCCCCGAACCTCGAAGACGTTGAGGAACAACCGAAGGCAGAAGCGGCGTTGCGTAGATCTGACGTCACGCACCTTGTGCTACTCTTTCTTTCACAACCTCTTATATGCGGTATGACTCTTCGCTTCCGTTCCCTTTTCGCTGTTTTCTGCATGGCCGCCGTTGGTCTCTTCTTGGTAGGCTGTGACAGCGGCGGCGATGGTGGCAACGATCCGCCCTCAGCTGACTTCGACGTTTCCGTCAACGAATACACTGCCGACTTTACCAGCAGTAGCAGTGACGATGGCGAGATCGTGTCGTCCGAGTGGGAATTCGGCGACGGAGAAACGTCCACCGAAGAAAACCCGACTCACACCTACGCCGAGAACGACACGTACCAGGTCACGCTAACCGTAACGGACGACGAGGGCGCGACCGACTCGAAGACGATGGACGTGTCCACCGCCCTCACGACCTTCGAGATCTCGATCGAGAACGTCTCTCCGCCCGCCCCGATCTTGAAGAGCGGCGTCTTCGCGGCTGACGATGAAGCCGGAACCACGTCGGACGGAAGCAACCCGCTGACGCCGGGCGAGGCCTACGAATTTAGCTTCACCGCGGCCCCGAACGAAATTCCGGGCTCCGGCATGCAGTTTTCGATGGCGACGATGTTCGTCCAGTCGAACGACATCTTCTACGCCTTCCAGCCGGGCGGCATCTCGCTGTTCGACGACAGCGGGAATCCGGTGGGCATGAACGGGGCAGAAAACGTGACCGATCAGGTTGCCATGTGGGACGCCGGCACGGAACAAGACCAGGAACCCGGCACTGGCGACAACCAGGCGCGCCGCCAGGACACGCTTGACCAGGGAGACGACGACGGAAATGACCTCGTTCTGGTCGACAATTCCAACAGTGACGGACAGCCGACGGATGACGGTCAAGACTATCCTCGCGTGAGCGAAAGCATCCGGGTGGAGATCGAGAGCGCGGAAGCAAGCATGGGCGGATACGAATTTACGGTCCGCATCGAAAACGTGGGCGGCGCCACTCAGGTCAACGGTGCGCCGATGATCATCTCGCCCGGGACCTACGCCGTGCACTGGGACAATCTCCCGAACGGCGACGATCTCACCTATCCGCAATTCGCCCCCGGTGAAGCCGCAAACGAGACCGGGATCGAACGCATCGCCGAGGACGGCCGACCGGCCGGTGCCGATTCTGAGAATGATCCCGTTGGGGAGGAAGTGCCTCCTGGGAACCATGCTGCGGTCCTCGCGAGCCTGACCGATGTGACCGTTCCGCTGTCACCGGGCGGGGCCGTCGTACACTCCGATCAGATTCAGCTCTTCAACACCGGAGAGAGCGCCTCGGCCGGCGTGGAGGGCATCGCCGAAGACGGGAACCCCACGGTCCTTGCGGGGAACATCAATGCGGACGAGAATGACGAGATCACGGACGCAACCGCCTTCGCTCGCCCCGACGGTGCCGACGAGAACGGGCCCCTTGCCCCGACGTCCCCTGACGCTGACAACAACAGCTACACGGTGGAGGTCGACGCCTCGCAAGGCGACCTGCTTTCGATCGGGACGATGTACGTCCAGTCGAACGATAAATTTTACGCCTTCCAGCCCAGTGGTCTCTCGCTCTTTGAGGACGGGAATCCGATCAGCGGCGACCAGACGGGCGCGCTCCGCCTCTACGACGCCGGCACGGAGATCGACGAAGAGCCGGGTGTCGGCCTTAATCAGGCGCCCCGCCAGGACGAGTTTGGACTCGACGATCAGAATCAGCTCGCGGAAGAGGGGAACATCGTTCGCATCGAAGATACGGATGACGATGGGTCCCTCGACGACGATGGCTTTAACTACACGCCGCTCTTTGATTCGGACGGCAACCCCGTCCTCATCAAGGTGACGGTGACGCCGCAGTAGTGCTCATCCGTCCATTCTGGCGTATACGATCGACCGCCCGGTGGCTCTTGGCCGCCGGGCGGTTTTGTATGTGCGGGGAAAAGAGGTCGGCTGCGGACGGCGCCGGCCCAGCGCAGAGTCGCAACGATGTGCCGGAAGCCGGACCTGAACGGGACCCGACGGCTCCAGCTATGTGAGGTCGTACAGCGCCCCGAACTTGTCGTTCGCGTATCGCAGCCAGGGTTCGGCGGAGAGCGCCTCGCCGGTGACCCGCGCCAGCAGATCGGGGGCCTCCAGCTTCTGCCCGTGCCGGTGCACACGGGTCCGGAGCCAGTCGAGCAGGGGACCGAACTGCCCGTCGGCAATCCGGTCGTGGAGGCCGGGCACGTCGTCCTCAATGGCCTCCATGAGCTGGGCGGCGGTAAGGGTGCCGAGCGTGTAGGTGGGAAAGTAGCCGAACGAGCCCATCGACCAGTGCACGTCCTGCAGTACGCCGTCGGCGTCGGTGTCGGGCACCACGCCGAGGGAGTCGTCCATCGCCTCGTTCCACAGCGTGGGGAGGTCGTTCACGGCCACCGAGCCGTCGATGAGGCCGCGCTCCAACTCGAAGCGAAGCATGACGTGGAGGTTGTACGTCACCTCGTCGGCCTCCACGCGGATGAGGGAGGGCTCCACCCGGTTGACGGCCCGGTAGAACGTATCGAGGCCCACGTCGTCGAGCGCCTCGGGAAACGTGTCCTGGAGTTTGGGAAAGTAGTGGCGCCAGAACGGGCGGCTGCGGCCGACGTGGTTTTCCCAAAGGCGGGCCTGCGACTCGTGCACGCCCAGCGAGGCGCCGTCGGCCAGCGGCGTGCGGGCCAGGCCCGGATCGATGCCCTGCTCGTAGAGCGCGTGGCCGCCCTCGTGGATCATCGAGAAGAAGGCGGACGGGAGGTACGACTCGTCGTACCGCGTGGTGATGCGCACGTCGCCGGGCGAGAAGGACGTCGTGAACGGGTGGGCCGACACGTCCTGCCGCCCGCGATCGAAGTCGTAGCCCAGGTCGTCGAGGACGCGCTCGCCGAAGGCCTTCTGCTTCGGCTGCGGGTAGGACCGGCGGAGCACCTCGTCGTCGAGCTGCGGCGCGTCAGCGATGGCGTCGACCAGCGGCACGAGGTCCTCGCGCAGTGCCTCGAAGGTCGACGCCACCTCCGCCGTCGAGAGGCCCGGCTCAAACTCCTCCAGCAGGGCGTCGTAGGGCTCGTCGTCGTAGCCGATGGCCTCGGCCTTCTCCACCGACAGGTCCACGAGGGTCTCCAGGTGCGGCGCAAAGAGGGAAAAGTCGTCCTCCGTCCGCGCCTGCTTCCAGGCCTGCTTCGCCCGGGACGTGGCCGCCGAGAGCTCCGCCACGAGCGACGACGGCACGCGGGCCGCCCGGTCGTAGTCGCGCCGGGTTACCCGCACGAGGGCCGCGTCGTCGTCGAGCGGGTCGTCGGTCTCAACCGCGTCGGCGGCCCGGTCGAGCAGGGTGCCGGTCTCGTCGGACGCGAATCGCTCGTGGGCCATCGACTGGAGCGTGGAGAGCTGCTGGGCCCGCGCCTCCGCCCCGCCGTCGGGCATGTACGTCTCCTGGTCCCAGGCAAGCACCGCCGCCGCGGCTTTCAGGTCTTCGACGGGGGCGAGGTGGTCTCGAAGATCACTGAGAGGATCGGGCATAGGAAGAGCGGGGGGAGGCTTGAAAAGAGAACAGCCGTCACAAACGTCGATTTGGGGCAAAGGTGCCGGTCCTTCACGCAAAATGATGCGAATCTCACCGGCGGTACGGCTGTTCGGAACGGCGGATTCATCTCTTTCGCGACCGCTTCTGATCCCGATGTCTTTCTGGTCGCTTCTATCCCATCGCCTGCGGGCGTACTGGCGCGTGCCCTTTCGCGGGCGTCGACGTGGGAATGGGACTCGTCTCGCTGCTGGACGTATCGGGGAGCTCTTCGGCGGGGTCGTTCAGGGACACGTGCTTCCTACCTCGGTGGCCCTGGTCGGGCTCGCCGGCCTCGTTAGCGGGTACGCGCAGTGGCGGCGGGCGATGGCCGTCGACCGCTCCCGGCACCGGTCTGCGTCCGGCGGGTCGGGCGAGTGGCTCGACCGGCTGGCGCGGCGCGGGCCGGCCTGGCGGGAGGCGGTGCTGGAGGTGCGGCTCCTGTGGCGCAACTCGCAAACTCGAATGTCGGCGTTCACGGCCGCCCTTCTTCCCATCATGGTCACAGCCTTTGCCTTCATTCCATTCGAGCTTGCAGATCTGCGGTCGATGTCGGGCGCGCAGTTGCTCAATGCAACATTCTTTCCGGGTCTCTTCGCGACGGGCGCATTCGCGATCTACCACGGCCAGAATCTATTCAGCTACGAGGGCACCAGTGTCGAGTCAACGATGGCCTGTCCTGTGTCCGCCCGCACTCGGGTTTTGGGCAAGCTTCTTTTTCTGGAAGCAGGCACACTGACTTGCTTTCTGATTCCGCTCCCGTTTCTTCTGGCACGGCAAAGCCCGTTCCTCATCGTCCATACCTCCTTTTTCTTGTATAACGCCGGCGTTTTGGTACCTGCCATAATTGCTGGTGCTTCCTTCAATCGAAAGGCACTCCCGATTGACGAGCGATCATTCAGCCAAACGAATTTTTCGGGCGGGCGCACAGCCATTACGGTTCCTCTCTTCGGGGTGCCCTTCCTGTTCCTCTTCTCGCTCGATCGTCTCCTCTTCCAGTTCGGGGGGGTTGCCGGACTCGGTCTGCTCTTCCTGCTCGCCATGCCGACGTGGCTTCGCGGCCTCGCCCGGCTTTATGAATACAACCGCTACGCCATGATGCGCGGCTTTCGGGCATCGCGGGACTAGGGGCCGCTCTCCCAACGCGTGAAAAAGGAGATACACGGTCCGGCGGGCCGATTGGATGTTTGGGCGAGAAGCGCTATGATACTTTTGGCTTGTCCGAAACACGCACGAAGAGATCGGAAATCCGTCCTGCCGTTCACGTCTCTGTGCTGGACGGAGGGCCCAAACGACGGTTCTTCTCGGTCACATACCGGATCCACGATGCGCCTGACGACTCATTCACTTGCGAAGCGCTACGACAACTTCGACCTGTCAATTCCCGACCTCGAGATCGAGTCGGGGACAGCCTTCGGCCTCGTCGGCAACAACGGGGCGGGCAAGACGACCTTCCTCCGCCTCGTCCTCGACCTCATCCGGGCCGACGACGGCGAGGTGCGGCTCGGCGGCGACCCGGTGGCCAACACGTTCGACTGGAAGACGCGCACTGGTTCGTACCTCGGCCCCTCGTTCCTGATTGACTTCCTCACGCCAGACGAGTACTGGCACTTCGTGGGCCAGACCTACGATCTGAGCGAGGCGACGGTGAACGAGCGGCTGGCCCAGTTCGACGACTTCTACGTCGACGAGCCAATCGGGGCGACGACGAAGTACATCCGCGACCTCTCAACCGGCAACAAGAACAAGGCGGGACTCGTCGCCGCGCTGCTGCCCAAGCCGGACCTGCTGATTTTCGACGAGCCGTTCGCGAGCCTGGACCCGCGGTCGCAGATTCAGCTCAAGGAGCTCTTGCAGGAGCGGCGCGGGGAGGCGACGATGCTCATCTCCAGCCACGACCTCGGCCACGTCACCGACGTGAGCGATCGGATTGCAATTCTGGAGGACGGGGAGATCGTGCGCGACGAGCCGACGGATCCGGACACGCTGGAGGACCTGACCACCTACTTCGCCGAGGCGATTCGGCCAAACGAAGAGGAGCCCGTTGAGGCGGCGTAAGCACGACGGTCTTCTCCAACTTGCCCCCGACTGCGATGGACGCCCTTTTCGTTTTGCTCCGGCACCGCGTCACGAGCTGGCGCCGCGACCCGTCGTGGGGAACGGGGACCGTGGTCGGTCAACTCGTGCTGCTGGCCCTGCTTCTCTTCTTCCTGCTTCCCCTCGGTGCCCTCGGCTACGTGCTGGGCGACGTGCTGCGGGAGCTGTACCCGGACGCGAGCGCCCTCCGCCTGATTAACGGCGGGATGTTGTACCTGGTGCCCCTCCTGA
>PXTG01000031.1 GCA_003023365.1 Bacteroidetes bacterium QH_7_62_13
AAATCCCTTGGATCGACGCTCAACGAGTGCGTGGAAAGACACTTGGGGGTCTTCGTCCAGCCGACTCAATACATAGTGCTGCTGTTCTTCAATCGAATGTTCGAGGGGCTCAACCTCGTGAGTCGGCTCGGTATCCCTCTCTTCTATCTCCAGCATTTCGCCGAGCGCTTCCACGAGGTCGTACACAGACGCATCAACATTAGTCTCATGATCCTCTTCGACTCGCTCACGATCGCGGGCCGCATCGCCGCGTGTGAAATGCTCACGTCGCTGCTCAAGGCGCGTGGACAGTTGATCCGCGGCTTCTTTATACCGGACGTATTCCAGTAAGCGCTCAACCAATTCGCGCCTGGGATCGACCTCCTTTCCCTCCTCATCCGTCTCGGTTGAGGGGAGAAGCATCCGCGCTTTGATGTTGATCAGCAGGGCAGCCATGTAGATAAAGTCGCCAACCCCGTCCAGATTGATCTCTTCTAAGACTTTCACGTACGCAAGATACTCATCGGCGATCCGGGCAATCGGAATGTCGTAGACGTCAATCTCGTCCCGCTTGATAAAAAACAGCAGGAGGTCCATCGGCCCCTCAAACTGCTGTAACTCAACCCGATACATGGTGCTAGCAGCGCTAGTTGCGGTTCAGGGAGATAGGGGGTCGCCCCACACGTTAATCAGCGTTCACTCCTCGTATCCATCTGGATGCTTCTGGTGCCACGCCCATGCACTTGCTATGATATCTTCGAGCTCGGGATAGTCCGGACTCCAGCCGAGTTCAGTCCGGATTTTGTCACTACGGGCAACGAGCTCGGGGGGATCACCGGGTCGGGGAGAGCCAATCTCGGAGGGGATTTCTGCACCGGTCACCGAACGGGCCGTCTCAATGACCTCTTGAACGCTATATCCGTTTCCGTTCCCTAGATTGTAAACCCGACTTTGGTCGTCAAGGGCCTCGAGGGCAAGAATGTGCGCCTGGGCTAAATCTTGAACGTGTACGTAATCACGAATGCACGTGCCATCCCGGGTATCATAGTTATCCCCGTAAATTTCAATCTTGTCGCGTTGTCCGAGGGCGACCTCAAGCACGATCGGTATTAGATGTGTTTCCGGATCGTGATCTTCCCCGAGATCTGGGGAGGCCGCCCCCGCCGCGTTAAAGTATCGGAGGGACGCAAATCGAAGGACGTCCAACGTATCCAACCAGTGAAGATTGCGCTCTAGAATGAACTTCGACTCCCCATACGGACTACCAGGGGCAATCTCTTCATTCTCGTCAATAGGAATCTCGGCAGGATCTCCGAAAAGGTTGGCCGTAGATGAGAGAATGAACCGTTTGGTACCGTGGTTCGCCGCCGCACGCATCACATTTAAACCGGCCCGAACATTGTCGCCGAGATACAAAAACGGCTTCTCCATAGACTCCCCAACAAGGGACTTCGACGCGAAATGCATGACCGCGTCGGGGGTATGTTCGTCGAACACGGCGTCGACAAACTCAGCATCCAGGAGGTTCCCCTTCACGAATGCAGCGTCCTCACGGACAGCGTCGCGATGTCCCTGGGAAAGATTATCGACGACGACAACGTTGTGGTCGGCCTTCACAAGTTCGTGGACCCCAACACTGCCAACGTATCCGGCCCCACCGGTAACCAGTACTTTCATCAGGGGCACGCTTGATGGTGACGAAGGGAAAGCGGACGAAACAGGAGGGTATTCTACGCGAACGGCGAGAGCCCGAGGGCCCTCGCCGTTCGCCGAACGATAACGGTCTGGTAGAAGGCAGCCAAGCGACTGACTCGATTGTGGCCGTTACGACTGCTCTCCATTCTCCTTCGAGACAAACGGCTTGCGGGTGAGTCGGAGCTTGCCATCATCCTTCACTTCGAGGAGGTGCACTTTCACTTTATCCCCAACCTGAAGGTAGTCCTCGACGTTTTCCACGTAATCGTGGTCGATCTCGGAAACGTGGAGAAGCCCCGTCCGCTCCGGCATGATTTCGACGAATGCACCGAAGTCACGAATACCCTTCACCGTGCCGACGTAATCTTCTCCTTCTTCCGGCACGGCAACGATTTGCTTCACGCGCTCGATGGCTGCCTCAGCGTCTTTCTGGTTGGTTGCGGCGATCGTTACCAGGCCCACACCGTCTTCCTCGTCGACGGTAATTTCCGTACTGGTTTCTTTCTGGATGCTCTTCACTACTTTCCCACCCGGACCGATCACCGCTCCGATGCGCTCGGGATCAATCTGGAGCTTCGTCAGGCGTGGGGCATACTCCGAGAGCTGCTCACGCGGGTCCGAGATCGTATCCTGCATCCCATCTAGAATGTGGTGCCGTGCCTTTCGGGCCTGTTTGAGGGCTTTGAGGAGGACATCTCGGGAAAGCCCTTCAATCTTCATGTCCATCTGACAGGCCGTGACCCCGTCGCGAGTTCCGGTAATCTTGAAGTCCATGTCACCGAGATGATCCTCCTGGCCCAGGATGTCGGTAAGGACCGTCGTCTCTCCTTCGTGCTGCACCAACCCCATGGCGATGCCCGCCACAGGCTTGTCGATGGGCACGCCCGCATCCATGAGCGCAAGACTACCTGCACAGACACTGGCCATCGACGAGGAGCCGTTCGACTCTGTGACATCGGTGTTGATCCGGATCGTGTACGGGAATTCGTCCTGATCCGGGATCACGGGCCGGAGCGCGCGCTCCGCGAGCATGCTATGGCCAATCTCACGTCGTTTGGGACCGCGGAGATAGCTGGCCTCGCCGACGCTGAAGGGGGGGAAGCGGTAGTGGAGATAAAAGGATTTGTCCGTGTCGGCGAAAACCTCGTCGACGGGCTGTACGTCCTCAGACGTGCCAAGGGTGACTGATCCCAGTACCTGCGTCTCGCCACGCGTGAAGATGGCCGAACCATGCACGCGGGGCAGGTACCCCACCTCCATCCAGAGATCACGGACATTCTCCTGGCTGCGGCCGTCAATGCGGCGGCCGTCACGGACGATCATCGAGCGCATCTCATCGTTCTGGACCTCCTCCACCGCATCGTGAATCTCGTCGCGGGTGTACCCGTCCGGGGTCTCATTCTGGTCTCCGAGAAGATCATCGGCCGCTTCTTGCTTGATGGCGTCGATGCCGGCGTAGAACTTCTCTTTGCTATACTCACCGCGGATTGCGTCGGCCACCTTCTGCCCGTACTGCTGCTTCATCTTATCGACCAGCGCGTCCGGTACCAAGTCGGCCTCCCACTCGAACGCTTCCGGCTCGCCGGACTGCTGAACGAGCTGGTGTTGGCCACGGCAAAGACGGCGAATAGACTTGTGCGCCTCGTCGAGCGCACTGATCATCGCTTCTTCGCTCACTTCGTGGGCTTCTCCCTCAACCATCACGAGGGCGTCCTCTTTCCCGGCCACCAGCAGGTCCATGTCGCTTTCCTCCGTCTGCTCCATGGTCGGATTGACGACGTACTCCCCGTCGACACGACCCACCCGTACTTCGGCAAACGGCCCTTCAAACGGAGCCCCCGACAGCATAAGAGCCGCCGAGGACCCGACTCCTGCAATGGTATCCGCGTCGTAGTCCAGTCCGGCTGAAATGACAAAATTAACCACGTGGACGTCGTGGTAGAAGCCGTCGGGAAAAAGCGGGCGGATGGCTCGGTCAATGAGTCGAGCCGTGAGCGTCTCTTTGTCGGTAGGACGGCCTTCACGCTTGATGAATCCACCGGGGACTTTTCCGCCCGCAGCGAATTTCTCACGGTAATCAACGGTAAGGGGAAAGAAGTTCGACTCGTTCACACTGTCGCTGATGGTCGCCGTGGAGAGCACCATCGTGTCTCCGAGGCGAACCACGACGGAGCCGTCCGCCTGTTTGGCAAGGCGGCCCGTTTCAAGCGATAGCGTGCGATCGGGAGTGAACTCGATTTCTTCGGTTATTCCTTGCGGCTTCATGGTCACAGTCGTCATCAATCAACAAGTGGCGAAAGCAGTCGGAGCCATCAATGGGTAAAGGAGACGAGAAGCAATTGCTTGGCACTGCTTATATCCACACTCACCCATACGTAGAAAACGGCATCCCAACATCCGGGACGCCGTGAGCTCCTACTCTACTTGCGGAGATCGAGCTCGTCAATGATCTCTCGATACCGCTCAATCTCGTTCTCCTGAAGGTAGTTCAGGAGAGCGCGGCGTTTCCCAACGAGGTTTAGCAGCCCTTGACGGGTAGAATTGTCGTTGGGGTGGTCCTCAAGGTGTTCGGTAAGGCGCTGAATGCGCTTCGTGAAAATGGCAATCTGGACTTCAGGGGTTCCTGTATCGTCCGGACCATTGCCGTATTCGTCAACGATTTCCTGTGTCTCTTCCTTCGTAATCATTGTGCGGTGTGGTACCTCTTTAGATTATGCCATGCTAAAGAAGAAACCGCGACACCGTCGAGGCCTCGCGGGCAGGATTTTGACCAGACCGGGGCCATCATTGGGCCCGGTCGCGAGGCGGAACCTCGGTCTTCAGTCAAAAGCCTCTACAATGGTTCTACAATGCTGCTCGTCCTTCGAAAGTTGCATAGCAAGTGCGTCGGATGAGTCGAACTTTTGCTCGTCCCGTAATCTTCGCAGGAACTGAACAGCAAGGCGTTCTCCGTAGAGATCCCCTTGGTAATCGAACACGTGCACCTCAACCGTCACATCCATTCCGTCAAAGGTGGGACGGCGCCCAATATTCATCATGCCCCCCCGTCGATCCCCGTCGGGCATCTCCACGCGGACGGCATAGACACCGCGTTCCGGAATGAGTTTGTTCGTGTCTTTCAAACTCAGATTCGCGGTTGGAAATCCGATTTGTCGCCCCCGCCCTTCCCCGCGAGCCACTGTACCAGTAAGCTCATAGAGACGTCCTAAATGGTTTGCCGCCGTTTCTACATCACCCTGCTCTCGCAAAAGATCCCGGATCCGGCGAGACGAAACCACATCCTGATCCACCTCCTGCTCGGGAATGACATCCACCTCAAACCCATACGTCGGTCCCAGTTCCCGAAGCAAGTCAACGTCCCCTTCTCGCCTCTTTCCGAACCGATGATCGTAGCCGACCGTGATCTCTTGCAGACCGATGCGCCGCACGAGGATCCTCTCCACGTAATCTACTGGGTCAAGCTGGGCAAACGTCTGGGAGAACGGAATGACCACAAACCGATCCACCCCGAGGTCCTCCAGGAGAGCTGCGCGTTCGTCGACGGTAGTGAGCAAGGAGACATCCTTGCCGTGAACGACCGAGCGGGGATGCGGATCAAACGACACAAGCGTGCTGCGACCGTTCTTCTCCTCAGCACGAGTGTTCAGATAACCAATAATGGCTTGGTGGCCGCGATGGACACCGTCATACGTCCCCACAGTCACAATGGATTGGTCGTCTCGCGTGATCTCCTCCCAACCGATCTCGCAGATCATGGTGGATCCCATCGTGAATCACAGAGCCTCTCGAAGGGCCTCAAGGGGCCAAGCATTGTCAGTTACGTAGGGGCCTACGGACATCCGACGCAGGGCGCGAAGATGTCCACCTACATCAAGTTCGTCCCCCATGTCCCGAGCAAGACTTCGGATGTAGGTCCCTTTTGAACACTGCACACGAAACCGAAGATCAGGAGGCGTCCACTCGAGCAATTCAAATTGATCAATGTGGACCTCACGAGGAGGGCGATCAACGGTCTCCCCGCGTCGTGCTTTCTCGTAAAGGCGTTCCCCATCTACCTTCACGGCCGAGTACATAGGTGGGACCTGCTGGATCGCCCCGATAAAGTGCGGACGAATCGCTTCCAGGTCGTCTCGGGTAATGTGCGAGGGGTCGGTCTCTTCCACAACATCGGTTTCCGTATCGAGAGAAGGCGTCCGCTCCCCGAAACGCACCGTGCCCTCATATTCTTTGGGAAGCTGCATGAACGCCTCCTGTAAACGGGTAGCAGGACGGGACACAAGCAAAATTAGCAGACCCGTAGCCATCGGGTCCAGTGTGCCGGCGTGACCGACCGTTCCAACACCTGTGCCTTCACGAACGATCTCGATGACGTCGAACGATGTAGGACCGGACGGTTTGTCGACGAGCAGGGCAGCTCCATCCTCCGGGGTATCGGGAAGGTCCGGCCGCTTGAAGACGATGTCGGGAGGAATGTCTCGCTGGGCGGCGCTCGACGGCACAGAGACAACAGGCGGTTGGAAGAAATGCGTGCATGCAAAGAGAGAAGTCACCCTGACTCGGCAAGGGAGTCATCGGAATCTTCTCTCCGCTGACGTTCCTCACGGATTCGATCAAAAAGGTTTTCCATCCGCTTAGCCTTTTGCAACGACTCGTCATGAAAAAACTTGAGCTCAGGAATTTCCCGAACTTTGTGTCGGATACGAGAGGCCAACTTCTCCCGAATGTCAGGCGCCAGCGACTTCAGTTGACGAAACGTCGCCTCACGTTCTTCGGACGTATCCCCCATTACGCTGGCATAGACATAGGCGATCGACAGGTCGCCGGTCATTCGGGCTCGTGTAACGGTCACCATCGGCTGGAGCTGATCGGCGTACTCGCGCTGAAGGATCCGGGCAACCTCTCGTTGAACCAGCTCAGCGACTCGTTCGGCGTGGACACTCATGATAAATCAGGGCCATTAAAGCGACAGTGGACCCAGTACAGGAACCAGACGTCCCCTGGACACGCCTGGGTCACGAGCGGACAAATCGTGGTGGCGGGGCCTCTAGACCTCAAGCTTCCGCTGCTCCTCAACGACCACGTACGTTTCGAGTTGATCGTCGACCTTCACGTCGTCGAAGTTTTCAACTGAGAGCCCGCACTCATAGCCGCTCTGAACCTCTTTGACGTCCTCCTCAAAGCGTTTGAGGGAGGCAATCTCGCCCTCGTGTACAACCACACCGTCTCGGACGACGCGAACCTTGTGGTTGCGGTTGACCGTCCCCTCCGTCACGTAACAACCAGCGACCATTCCCACGTTCGGGACGCTGAAGGTATCTCGCACTTCGGCGTACCCCTCCGTCTCTTCGCGACGCTCCGGTGAGAGCAACCCTTCAAGGGCATCGCGAACGTCCTCAATCGCCTGGTAGATGACCGAGTAGGTCCGGATGTCCACGTCCTCGCGGGCCGCGGCGTCACGGGCCCCGGAGGTCGGTCGAACCTGGAAACCAAGAATGATCGCATCTGAGGCGCGGGCGAGCATAACGTCGCTTTCGCTAATCGCCCCCACGCCGCTGTGGATGATATTGACGGCCACCTCGTTGGTCTTCAGTTTCAGAAGGGCATCGGAAAGCGCCTCAACCGAGCCTCCCACGTCGGCCTTGACGATAAGGTTGAGCTCATGAAACTCGCCCTCCGCCATTCGACGACTAACCTGGTCAAGAGACACCTGACTCTTACGACGAAGCTCCTGTTCACGGTGGATGCGCTGGCGTTCCTGAGCAACATCGCGGGCTTCGCCCTCGTCGTCCATGACGACAAACTGGTCCCCAACCTCGGGGGAACCGTCACAACCGAGGACAAGCGCGGGTTGCGACGGCTTGACCGCCTCTACTCGGTTATCACGCTCGTCAAACATGGCCCGAACACTGCCACTGTGCTTACCCGCAAGGAATGGATCGCCAACCTCAAGGGTGCCATTCTGCACAAGCACAGTGATCACGTTTCCGCGCCCCTTCTCCAGCCGGCTTTCAATGACCACGCCGGAGGCTTCTCGGTTCGGGTTTGCCTTCAAGTCCATAATTTCGGACTGAAGCACGACCTTCTCGAGAAGGTCGTCGATTCCCTGTCCCGTTTCTGCTGAGACTTCGGCGGACTGAACCTCTCCGCCGTATTCCTCGACGAGAACGTTGTGCTCGGCGAGCTCGGCACGCACACGCTCCGCGTCGGCCTCTCGCTTATCCATCTTATTGATGGCGACCAGTATCGGTACGTCGGCCGCCTGGGCGTGGTTGATGGCCTCAATCGTCTGCGGCATGACGGAATCATCCGCCGCCACGACAAGAATCACGATGTCGGTAGCTTTCGCACCGCGGGCCCGCATGGCGGTAAATGCCTCGTGGCCCGGTGTGTCGAGGAACGTAATGGCTTCATCCTCGTGGTCGGTGAGCTCGACGTAGTGCGCACCGATGTGCTGTGTAATCCCCCCCTCCTCACCAGCCACGACGTTCGCGTTGCGAATGTAGTCCAGGAGAGACGTTTTCCCGTGGTCGACGTGCCCCATCACGGTCACAACGGGCGCCCGCGGTTCCAGATCTTCGGGATCGTCATCTTCAACTTCTACGGCCCCTTCGCCGAACTCATCAACGAACTGCGCCTCCATCCCGTACTCGTCGACGACAAACTCGATGGTTTCCCGATCGAGGCGCTGGTTAATCGATACCATCATTCCCGCCTCGAACAACGTATCGATCAGATCGCTCACCGGCTCCCCCATTAGATTTGCTAGCTCACCGGTGGTTACGTACTCGGTCAACTGAACGACGTCTTCTCGCTCAGCCTCTTTTTCTCGACGACGCTTGCGTTCTTCCTCGTGGCGCTTTCGTCGTCGACGGCGGCGCCGTTGCCGCTCTCGACTCGCCCCCTGCTCGAGCTCCTGAAGCGTTTCCTGAATGGTTTGCTCGACATCCTCCTCGTCGAGGTCCTTGTCTTTCTTCCCCCCTCCTCCCTTGTCTTTCTTTTTCTGCTTCTTCTTTTCCTTCTTTTGTCTTTTGTCCTTCGAGTCGTCCTTTTCGTCTTTCTCCTTTCGCTTCCGCTTGCGACGCTGGGTCTGGCTGACATCGACTTTGTCGACGACTTGCGTCCCACTCAGGCGGTAGCGGTTGGCTTTAAGTGTTCCGGACTCGTCTTCCTCCTCCTCATCCTCGGCAGACGTCCGGGCTTCCTCACCAGCTACTTCTGCCTCTGCGTCAGAGGGGGCAACGTCCGCCTCGGCGTCAGCAGTGGATTGTTCGTCGGAACCATCAGTTGAGGATTCAACCACTTCATCCTCGTCGGCGGCCTCAGCTTCGGAATCGGCGACGGGCGGCTCCTCCTCATCCTCAGCGAGCTCCTCGTCAGTCTCAGTTTGGGCCTCCGACTGGTCTTCGGGGGACGCTTCGACCTCGTCGACGGAATCTGGTTCGTCTTCGACCGAAGCCTCAGCGGACGAGTCCGCAGTCTGCGACTCGGCTTCCGCCCCAGTCTCGTCTTCCTCTCCGTCCGCGACCTGCTCGTCGGCGGTGGTCTCCGTGTCTTCGGTCTGTGCCGCAGAATCGACCTGAGAGGCCTCCGTGGCCGCATCGTCGGACGCTGCCTCGGTGGCGTCACTCGCATCAGCGTCCGCTTCCGTACCGGTCGTAGCTTCGTCGTGGGCTCCCTCAGAAACAAATTCGGCTTCTTCCTCGCCGGTCGTCTCATCGACAGCAGACTCGACCTCAGCTTCTTCAGACTCGGTTGCGTCTTGCTTTTCGGGCGTGGCGGTTTCTGATTCTTCCTCGGCCTCAGGTTCAACCTTCTGCTCTTCGTCCAGCGTGGCAACCTCATCATGCGGCTGTCCCCCGCCGCCTCCTTTCTCGGATCGAAGTTCGCGGATGCGAGCAGCCGCCTCGGCGTCATCGGCAAACTCATCGCGCAGGACTAGATAGGCTTCCTCATCCACGATGGACGCGTTAAACCCAGATCCATCGAGGGAATCTTCATAGCCCTTCTCAGCGAGGAACTCCTCCACCCGGTCGGTGGAGACATTCAGTTCCTTCGCAACCTTAAAGAGTCGCTTCTCAAATGTCGTTTGCTCCGTAGTCGCCATGTAGGAGTAAGGGTTACTCAATCAGTTAAAAAACGGATATCCGTCAAGAGTGATAACGGACGGTTAAGACTTTACTTCAGTTTCCTCAGGTACAGGATCAGAGTCGGGGCTGTCAGCGTCTTCGTCCGCAGGGGACGGAGCTGTTTCTAGTGAACCGTCATCTTCAACGGTTGATTCATCATCCTGGTCCGCCGAATCAGGCGTTTCCGACTCAACGTCGGCAGTATCGGCCGGAGACTCCTGATCGGAGGGATCGTCCCCGGGTCCTTCTGATTCAGATTCCTGGGTGGGCTCCTCCGATTGCTCTTCGACCGTCGACCCCGAATCCTCCATCGGTTCCGTGGGCGAAGCCTCTGCGGGCGTAGCCCCATCCGCTTCCGGCTCCACAACCGACTCGACGGTGAATCGTCCGTGTCGAATCGATTCGATGATGCCGGGCCCTTTTTCAAATTCTGTCTCGATGATGTCCAGGACGCGTTCCGCTGTCTCTCGGTCAAGATCCGCACGTCGGGAAAGGGCATCCGCCGAAAGCTCAAGAACAGCCTTGCCGGTATCACACCCAATGTGTTTCAACTTTTCAATGGTCTCCTGGCTGAGCTCATCACCGAACTGCTCGATGTCAATGTCCTCCTCGTCCGCCGGGATCTCACGGTAAACGTCAATTTCGAAGCCTGTGAGTCGAGAGGCAAGCTTGATGTTGACACCGCGCTTCCCGATGGCCTGACTCACCTCATCGGCCACGACCTCAACACGAGCTCGTGGGGGATCAGCGTCTTCGTTGAGGGTCACACTTGTCGGTTCGGCCGGTGAAAGAGCCCGAGCAATTAGTTCTTCGGGGTCGTCGGACCACTCCATGACGTCGATATTCTCGTTCGAGAGCTCCCGAACGACGGCGTTGATGCGAACCCCTTTAACACCGACGCAGGCCCCAACCGGGTCTACCTTTTCGTCGTGGCTAGTAACCGCCACCTTGGCTCGGTCTCCGGGAATGCGAGCCACCTTCTTGATCTCAACGAGACCATCGTAGACCTCCGGCACCTCTACTTCAAACAGACGCTCCATGAACACCGGAGATGTGCGGCTCACGACGACCTGAGGGTCACTTCCCGCGTCGCGGCGAACCTCCTTCACCACCGTCCGCAACATATTTCCCTTGCGGTAGTGATCCCCGGAAATCTGCTCACTCTTCGGGAGAACCAACTCGGTGTCCTCGTGCATGAGAAGGGTCTCGTGCCGGCGAACCTGATGGATCTCACCGACGACGATGTCGCCGATAAGCTCGGTGTACTTCTCGTAGACATGCTCTTTCTCAATGTCTCGAATCCGCTGCCGGAACGTCTGGCGTGCAGTCATGACCGCTCGCCGGCCAAAGTCGGCGATATCGAGCTCACTGGCGACCTCATCACCCACCTCAAAGCCCTCATCAATCGTTCTCGCCCCCGATAGGGGTATTTCAGTGACGGGATCCACGAGGTCCCAATCGCCCACAACTTCTTGAATATGAAGAATCTGGATGTCTCCCTGCTCGGGGTTAAAAATAATCTCGAAGGCTTCGTCCGAACCATAGCGCTTGCGCAGCATCGCCCTAAACACATCTTCTACGATGATCTGCAAAGTATCCCGGTCAATGTCTTTGGCCCGGGCAATCTCTCTGAATGAAGAGACAAGATCTTCGCTGCGCATAAAGATAGAATCGTCCTATGATCAAAAAGTCCTTCCAGCAGTCAAGTGGTGGTTCTCTAGCGTGGGGTTCTCTACCAGGGAAGCTCGATACGGGCCTGGGTGATGGATTGGTAGGAAAGCTGAAGTCGTTCACCGGACGCCAGTTCCAGCTCCACTTCATCTTCGTCGGCGTTCATCAAGTCCCCGACGACGATCTCCTCATCACCATTCGTTGTCTCGTAGCGTACCCGCAGCTTCCGCCCCACATTCTTTTGGTATTGCTGAGGCAACTTGAGCGGGCGCTTAATTCCAGGCGAGGATACTTCCAGTTTGTAGCTCCCATCTACGACGTCTTCAACATCGAGCAAAAAGCCGATTTCTTTACTGATAACCGCAAGATCATCGTGACCAAATTCCTCCTTGGAATCAACATACACCTCAAGGACCCGCGTTCCCTTGTGCCCACGCACCTCAACGTCGACGAGGAAGTAGCTCGTCCCCGTGATCACTTCTTCGGTGAGAGCTTGTACCCGATCGGCGATGCGTTTCTGAGTAGTATTCACGGGTTGAGCGCGTCGGATCCCTGACTAGAATGAAAAGAAAACAGTTACGCTGAAAAACGCCCGGCCCGGTGAGCGGGACGAGCGTTTGAAGTATCCTAGGTCTCGAATCGACAGGACACCGAACAAAAAAAGGCGGCGTTTGAAGCCACCCAATACCCTTCCGCAACCTGAAGTCTTCGACTCGTACCGGAAAAGCAAACGACGCTTCTTCCCCGATGTTTCTACCAGATCTTTTGTCGTGCGAGCGCCGCGAAGAGGCCGTTCACAGATTATGCCCTCACGACCAAACGGTCCTCCAGGCAACTACGCCGGAGACGTATCACGGTCCTTTTCTCCTTCAAGAAGATATGCCTGAATGAATGGATCGATGTCACCATCTAGAACCCGTTCGGCGTCGTTGACCTTGGTCTCCGTCCGGTGATCATTCACCATCTTGTAGGGGTGGAGGACGTACGATCGGATCTGACTCCCCCATTCGATGCTCTTTTTCTGGCTCTCAATCTCCTCTTGCTTTTCCTCCCGGAGTTCCTGCTCGGCCTGATAAATACGACTCCGCAGCATCTTTTCCGCTCGGGTGCGATTTTGGAACTGACTGCGCTCCTCCGTGCACTCGGCGGTCATCGTCACCTCTTCACCGTTAGAGAGCTCCCCGTCCCATACGAGCCGAACCCCCGTTGCAACCTTGTTGACGTGCTGGCCTCCCTTCCCGCCGGACCGGAAGGTCTGAAAGTCCATCTCTCCCTCACTAAGATCGACTTCAATCGTGTCGTCCACCTCCGGGTACGCATAGACACTGGCAAAGGAGGTGTGGCGGCGATTGTCGGAGTCGAACGGGGAAATGCGGACGAGCCGGTGGACGCCGGTCTCACTTTTCAGGTGCCCGTAGGCGTACTCGCCCTGTATGCTGATCGTCGCGCTCTTAATGCCAGCTTCTTCCCCGGGCTGCTGGGCCACCATCTCAATACCGTATCCCTCGCGTTCCGCCCACCGCATGTACATCCGTAACAGCATATCGGCCCAATCCTGACTCTCGGTCCCCCCCGCACCAGGATTGATCGTGACGATGGCGTCGCGCTCGTCGTCGCGCTCGTCGAGGAGACTCTGCAGCTCCAACCGGTCGAGGGCCTCCTCCAACGCTTCCGCTTCGGCAAAAATTTCATCGTCAAGATCCTCGTCTTCCTCTTGGGCCAGGAGTTGGAGAGTCTCAAGGGTTTCAGCCTGTTCTTTTAATTCCTTCCAGGACTCAACCCATTCCTTCTCGCGGGCAATCCGTTGCTCGACCTCTTTGGCGTGGTCGGGATCGTCCCAGAAGTCGGGATCCATCCGCTCCTGGTTCAACTCCTCGATGGTCATCCGGCGACCCTCTACGTCAAAGATAGCCCCCGAGCGCGTCGACGCGCTCGATGAGGGATTCAAGCTCTTCGTCTGTATATTGGTTCATAACCGATGGTATTCGATGTGTGGTGGAAAAGTACCAACGACTACTCAGTCCTCTCATCTTCCCGGCTCCCGAACAAGCTGACGGAGCAGCGAGCCCATTCCACCGCCGAGCGCCCCGAGCAGCGTTCCCAGTAAAACCGTCAGCCCAACCAGCGCTTCACCGGGGATGTTTCCGGCCAGTGAAGATAGTGAGTCTAGAAGTATGCGGAACGAGGCTGAGCTTCCCCATGCCGTATAGATCACGAGGGCTGCCCAACCTGTTCCTACACCCACTGCCCCTACGACCCACCCTGGGTATGATCGGGCAATGCCGCCCCCGACCCCTCCCACCAAGATGGTCCATTCCCATCCAAGCACGAAGTGAACAACAACCGAAAGGAGGGCGGTGAGGAGAAAAGCCACTGTCGACAGCCCCGGGTAGCTAGTTGCGGTGTCGAGAAACGAAGCGGTCGATGCGGTCGACGGCCTCTTCAATCTCCTCAAGACTGGTGGCGTACGAACACCGAACGTAGCCCTCGCCACTGGGACCGAAGGCATCCCCCGGCACGCACGCCACTTTTTCTTCTTCGAGAAGCGTCTCGGCGAATTCTTTGGACGTGAAGCCCGTTGAGGAAACATCGGGAAAACAATAAAACGCTCCTTCCGGCTCGAACGTCGGCAATCCGGCATCGTTGAGCCCCTCCACGATGGTACGACGCCGCTCATCGTAACTCCGGCGCATACGCTCAACGTCCTCCTGCCCCTCACGGAGCGCGGCGATGGCCCCCTCCTGTGCCACGGTCGGTGCGCTCATGATCATGTACTGGTGAACCTTGTACATCCCTTGCAGAATCGGTTCGGGCGCGCAGGCGTAGCCAATCCGCCATCCCGTCATGGCATGGTTCTTAGAAAAACCACCCAGGAGAACCGTTCGGTCTCGCAGGCCCTTCACGGACGGGACACTCACATGCCCCCGTTCATGGGCGGCCCCGTAAATAAGTTGGTCGTAGATCTCGTCGGAAACGACCATCAAATCGTTCTCGATCACAACCTCGGCGATCTCTTCCAGGGTGTCCCGGCGGAGGACCGCCCCCGTCGGATTGTTCGGATACCCTAGAAAAAGCACCTCCGAGCGGTCAGTGAGACGGGATTCAATGTCTTCGGCGGTCACTTGGAAGTCATTCTCGACGGAGGTGGGCACATAGTTCACCACTCCCCCAGCAAACCGTACGGACGGGCCGTAAGAGACGAAGCACGGCTCTGGGATGAGGACCTCATCGCCCGGGTCGAGGAGGGCCTGCATGGCAATCTGCATCGCCTCACTACATCCCACCGTGATAACCATTTCATTCTCCGGGTCGTAGGAGATCCCGTTTCTGTCTTGAAGATCTGAGGCGAGAAGCTCACGAAGCTCTTTCATCCCGGCGTTGGACGTGTAGCTCGTACGTCCATTCTCCAGGGCCTGTATGCCAGCGTCAACAATGGGCCGTGGTGACACGAAGTCTGGCTCCCCAATACCGAGGGAGATGACATCGTCCATCGACGCGGCAATGTCGAAGAAGCGTCGGATACCGCTGGGAGGCGTGGAGCGGACCCGCTCTGAGAGACGGGATTCGAGGTTTAACGTAGGAGTGGTGGGTGCAGCCATGTATATTCGTCGAGTCGTACGGGAAACTGTATGACAGTCGCGTATACGTACACGAACCGTTCATCGTGGTTCAGTTTTCACGGTGGCCCATTCGAAATCTAGCGGGACCGCTCCCGTGAACCGGCCCAACTTGCCAAGTGTCCTTGAAGTTTGCAGATGATGCAATAACAGAAAAGAATCTTCGGGGACTAACACCCCGAGTATCTGAGTTTCAGGACGGATATCTGCCAACATGCCCGTAGAGTCCACATTTTTCACTGGTGTCTGTCCATCGACCGCCCGATCAAAACAGGGTGATGAGGTAGGGCACGCTTCACTTCCGCAGTTGCACTCGGTCCGAAAGTTCTGTGCATGATTGCACTTTGCCGAACTGCACAGCTACGTTGAGGAAGCTATCGACTCTTCGAACAAATCTCTGGTTTTCCATGTCCGATACCTTTCGAAACCTTGTTGATGGAGCGTGGACCGACGCTGCAACCGGTCAGACGTTTGGTGTAACAAACCCTGCCGACCCGACTGACATTATCGGTACGTTTCCCAATTCTGGGCCTGCCGACGTGGACCGGGCAGCGGAAGCCGCATCCGACGCCCTCGGTTCTTGGAGCGACACACCTGCGCCCCAGCGCGGCAGGATTTTGCGGGAGGCGGGCGATCTACTGAGCAACCGCAAGGAGGACATTGCCCGCTCTATGACCCGCGAAATGGGAAAGCCCTTCTTCGAAACGAAGGGGGACGTTCAGGAGGCCATTGATACTGCGTACTACGCAGCGAGCGAGACGCGACGCCTGTTTGGCCACACCGTCCCCAGCGAGTTGCCCGACAAAATGAACATGTCGATTCGGCAACCAGTGGGGGTGTGCGGCATAATCACCGCCTGGAATTTCCCGGTTGCCGTACCCTCCTGGAAAATCCTACCAGCCCTTGCGGCGGGAAATACCATCGTATTCAAACCTAGCGAAGAAGCTCCACACAGCGGTCGGTTGTTCGTGGAAACACTTCTGGACGCCGGACTTCCGGACGGGGTAATCAACATTGTCAATGGAGCTGGAGACGCCGGTGAAGCATTAGTTGAACACCCAGAGGTCGACGCGGTGGCCTTCACCGGCTCCTACGAAGTAGGCACGTCTATAGCCGAGACGTGTGGCCGTCTCAACAAACAGGTCTCTCTTGAGATGGGCGGAAAGAACCCTATGATCGTAATGGACGACGCCGATCTGGACCTTGCCTTAGAGGGTGTGATCTGGGGAGCGTTCGGAACAACCGGCCAACGATGCACGGCAACGAGTCGACTCATCTGTCAGGAAGGGATCCACGACGAGTTCGT
Source organism: Bacteroidetes bacterium QH_7_62_13 (assembly GCA_003023365.1). Classification (GTDB taxonomy): domain Bacteria; phylum Bacteroidota; class Rhodothermia; order Rhodothermales; family Salinibacteraceae; genus Salinibacter. Next base: position 16,395 of record PXTG01000031.1, read on the forward strand.
GGAGATGATTGAGGAAGAAGCCGACTCGCTGGTCCTCGGGGACGGCAATCAGGACGACACCGACGTGGGCCCGCTCATCAACGAAGCTGCCCTCGACAACGTCTCAGGCTACGTGGACACTGGACAGGATGAGGGAGCGACCCTCAAGTTTGGGGGAAATCAGGCTCATGTCGACGGCCTAGACGGATACTTCTTTGAGCCCACGATCTTTACGGACGTGACGCCCGACATGCGGATTGCGCAGGAAGAGATTTTTGGTCCTGTACTGAGTGTCCTTACGGTCAATTCGTACGAGGAAGCGGTCGAGGTCGCGAATGACACAAAATACGGTCTCTCCTCATCCATCTACACCGAGGATATCCAGAAGGGCTTTCAGGCAATGAGCGAGATTGACGCCGGAATCACGTACGTCAATGGTCCCACGATCGGCGCAGAGGCCCACATGCCGTTCGGCGGTGTGAAAGGAACTGGAAACGGACACCGGGATGGAGGCTGGGCAGCTTTCGAATTCTTCACGGAGCACAAGACGGTGTACGTTGACTACTCCGGACAGCTGCAGAAAGCCCAGATGGACTCGGTCGAAGAATAAACTGTAGCTCTCCAAAGCACGTCAGTGGGACAAGGGGGCCGGCTGAGGTCAGGCCGGTCCTTTTCCTATTTTCGGACACAGTACGGATTCATGCGCGGCTGAGGGTCAGAGCTCAGGAGCCTATCAGGCATAGACAGAAAAACGGATGAGGGCTCGAATCCCCATCCGTTTCAAATCGAGTGTCACGTCCCACGTGCCGACAAAGGACTCATCCGTCCTCACGGAGGTACTCGTCGCCTTCCCGAGCTCGAATAACAGCCTTGAAGCTATCGTCGTCCTGCTTTGCGGAACGAACAATGACGTTTTCCTTTCCGAACCGCCGGTACAAAAGATTCCTCAGGTTCTGAATGTCATTCTTTTCGAGATCAGAAAGTACGATAGATTCATCGTCACCAAGCTCACTCCATTTCTGAGCTACGGGCTCATACCTCGAAGTCCGACCTCTCCCCCCACCGGCCCCCAGTTCTCGTTCGGCCTCGTCTTTATCTTTCACTTCCATTTGAAAATCAGCGTTCATGGCTGTTGACAAATAAGTTTTTAGGACAACTTACTTTGCTCAATTTACTGATAAATAAACAGTTCCCTTCTTTCAGCCTCTTTCAAAGACAAGAAAAGTAGTTGTCTATCTGCTACATCCATAGAGGTGTAAGTACCCTCGTATCCAACCATCCCCAACTCTTACTCATCGACTGGTTCCTCCGATGTTCACACTTCGGTTCGTGTGGGGCTTCATGCATAGACGGACAGTCCCGAAAAGACACGGGGCTGCGTCGAAAACGGTCGGCCTCACTAAAGACGGCCCTTAACTTCCTCCTGGTCCTACATTGTAAACGTACCCGTGCTCTATTCCTCCCCCACGTTTTCCGTCCCGAAAAATGTACAGTTGGAGCCGTTCTACCTGATCAAACCGCTCTTCAACTTCGCAAAGCACTACAAAGGCCGAAGAGACGTCTTCGGAGAAAGATTGAACAACTCCATTCAGGTCCTCGGCCTCATCCAAGGGTTGCTCCAACGCAAATGTTAAGGTAGGGAGTTGTTGTCCATTTCCCTCCTGCGTCCCCCGACGGTCAAATCCATAATTCTCAAACAGCTCGTGATTGTCGATCGAGTCAGGCTCTTCCGGGTCTACCACATGCAGATAGGTCGTGATTGTGGCCATAATTTCAAGAGATGTCAGAAGGAATCGTCGTCTCGAGTGAGTCGATTTCGGGCAATGGTTCAATTTAATGGGGTCTCACCTGATTCGGAAGCGCCCGAGTTGGGACAATCGACAGGGACACGAAGATCGATCACGTGAGGATTGTCGTCAGACATACGGTTGTGAACAATCCGTTCGATTGAGCACCAACTGTCTACGTGATCCAGAACTACACTGTCACTCGTGGCGACAACCTGTTTGCTTCGAGCCAATTCGGCGTCGACATCGCCCCGGTTTAGGACTCGCCAACCGATTTGAGCTGGGGCCAAGTCTTCCATTCGGTCTTTCACGCGTCCGACATTGGAGACGTCATCGTCCAACAACCAGGTGAGCCCTTCAACGTCAAGGTCGACCATCGCCGTTCCAATCGCCTCGATCGCAGGAGTCGTCTCTTTCACCAGTCGGTACGTCCCCTGGACCGGGTTCACGTCGCGATAGGCCCGATCTCGACCAATGAAGAGGTAAGCCCCACCCAGCAGTCCCTCCACCGAAATCAGGACGTTAAATCCGTCGACGATGATCCACCGATCAGTGAGGGTTGACGCTTCACGACATCGAGCGGTTCGGTGGGATCGCTCCTCCACACTGCAGGCAGAGCGGGCCACGGCGTTACGCTGGCGTCGTTTTAACCGGTACCGATTCCCTACCAGTTCAAGTGCTGAGTCATCACCATAGCCTCGACTCCGGAGCCACGCCAGATCGTGGACGACGGCACGGAGTCTTGATGTTTGATTCGGGCCAAACTGCTGGTGGTCCTCCGGATGCGCCCCACGATGAGAGGCCATGTTCTGTACCCGAGATTCGTTGACATCGAATACGTACACGAACCATCCCCTCCGAGCGCACTCCCCCGTCTGGTGGGAAGGGCCTCACCAAGATGACGCTTCCCTCCTTGATCGAGCGTCCATCGATCGTCGAGCTACGTTCGCTTCCGGGCGATCCCCTCGTCCACAGCTACCGTCGACACGGCCTCGGCAACCCGCTGCACGACGTTCTGATCAAACACGCTGGGAACGATGTAGTCGGCCGTCAGACTACGGTCATCGATGGTGTCGGCAATAGCCTGTGCGGCGGCGATCTTCATTTTCGGGGTGATGTCGGTCGCCCGACAATCCAGGGCTCCTTTGAAGAGACCGGGGAAACAGAGAACATTATTGATCTGGTTTGGGTAGTCGCTCCGACCCGTCGCCATAACCGATACGTGTGGGTAGGCGTCCTCAGGCATAATTTCCGGCCGGGGGTTCGCCATCGCGAAAACAATCGGGTCTTCTGCCATCCGTTTCAAGTCGTCGGCGTCGATGACCCCGGGGACGCTCAGGCCGATAAACACGTCGGCCCCCTCCATCACGTCGGGAAGCGAATTCGCTTCCGTATCCGGCGCCGTGAGGGCGGCGTAGCGTTCTTTCGCCGCGTCTAAGTCGTCTCTATGCTGGGTAACGGGTCCCTCTGTATCGACCCCGACGATGTTCTCAACCCCCATCTCCAACAACATCTCTGTCACCGCCGTCCCTGCGGCACCAATGCCAACCATGACAACTTTGATTTCATGGAGCGATTTCTCGACGATTTCCAGGGCATTCAAAAGGGCCGCGGCCGTCACGACAGCAGTCCCGTGCTGGTCATCGTGGAAAACCGGGATGTCGAGTCGCTCTTTCAGTCGCTCCTCAATCTCAAAGCAACGGGGAGCTGCGATATCCTCTAGGTTGATGCCACCGAAGATCGGCTCGATGCGGGCGACCGTCTCCACAATCTCGTCCACGTCGGTGGTGTCGAGGCACACCGGCACACCATTCACGCCGGCAAATTCCTTGAGCAGTTGCCCCTTCCCTTCCATGACCGGAATAGAGGCCCGCGGCCCCACATCTCCCAATCCTAGGACGGCAGTGCCGTCAGATACGACAGCCACGGTATTGCTCTTCATCGTGAGGCGATGAGCGTCCGGCGGATTTTCGTGGATCGCCTCCGACACCCGCGCCACACCCGGGGTGTAGGCCATCGATAATTGGTCTCGGGTGCGCAACGGGGACTTGCTATTGACTTCCAGCTTTCCGCCAATGTGAAGAAGAAACGTTCGGTCGGAAACGTTGACAACCTCCACGCCCTCAAGATCAAGGACTTCCGAGACAATCCGCTCGGCGTGGTCATCGTCTCGGGTATTTATCGTAATATCTCGAACCAGGACGTCTTCATCGGCCTGTACGATGTCGATCGCTCCGATATTCCCCCCTTCCTTACCGATCGTCGAGGTAATTTTCGCAAGCATCCCCGGCCGATTTTGGATTTCAAACCGGACCGTAATCGAGTTGCTCGCACTCGGCTGATAGTTCTGTTGATCGTTCATAGACCTTTTCGTTGATTCGACAAAGATACGGGCCGACAAGCGTTCTTGTATAACAAAAGTGCGGGAGAACCGCGACCCGGACGGTCGTGAAGCAGTCAATAAAAAAGGGACGACTTCCGGTAGCGGAAGTCGTCCCTCAAAACAATCTTGTGGATATCCCGCAGAGATCAGGCGCTAATTTCGCCGTGCTCGTCGAACTCCGCCAATCCCTCCTGAATATCTTCAGCGTAGGAAGCACCAATCCCGCTGAGGTCCGTCAAATCGTCGACGTCACGGAGCTCGGCAAGGGAAGTAACGCCAGCATTCTCGAGGCGGGAAACGCGGGGGAAGTTCTCAGGGAAACCCGAGGATTCATCAAAGGCTTCGTCTTCTCCCGCGGACGATTCCTCGTCCTCGTCGGAGGACTCGGGGGCAGCGTCGGAGCTATCGTCCGTCTCGCCCTCGTCTTCCTCCTCGAGAGCTTCCTGGGCGGCTTGCTCGGCAGCCTCGGCTCGGTCGGAGCCCTCTTCCTCCTCCATTTCCTGCCGTAGGTCCGCAAGTCCGGAGAGCTCGCCAAGCGTCGTGGGACCGGTGGTTTCATCGTCGTCATCGCCGGCCGTCGGGCTGGGCTCACGGGGAGCCTCGTCCCGGTCAGGAGTCTCGTCGCGGGTCTCGGGCTCTTCCTCGACCTCTTTCTCCTCGACGTCAATGTCTTCCTCACGGGCCGTCTGACTCAGTACGATGTCTTTCCGCTCCTTGTCGAAGCGAATCACGCGGAGCTCGAGTTCATCGCCCTGGTGATAGAAGTTCTCGAAATCCTGAGGGCCGTCCTTCAATTCACTACCGGGCACGAAGGCCTCCACGTCGAGCGGAAGTTCGACGACGAGTCCCTTGTCCTCGACCCGTACGATCTCGCCCTCAGTGTCGGTGCCTTCCTCGTAGGCGTCCGCGAACTGATCCCAGGGATTTGTCTTGACCTGTTTGTGACCCAGCGAAATTCGACGGCGTTCCTCGTCGATGTTGAGGATAACGACGTCGAGGTCCTGATCCTTCTCGACCATGTCGCCAGGGTGGCGCACTTTCTTCGTCCACGAGAGGTCGGAGATGTGGACGAGGCCATCAATTCCGGGTTCGATCTCGACGAAGACGCCGAAATTGGTAATGTTGCGCACGGTACCGGTAAGAACCGTCCCCGGAGGATACCGATCACTGATGCCTTCCCAGGGATCGGGCTCCAGCTGCTTCATTCCGAGAGAGATCTTCTTCTCGTCCTCGTCGATGTTGAGAATCTTGACGTCGACGAGTTGCCCCAGCGAGACCATTTGACTGGGATGCTTGATGTGGCGCGTCCACGACATCTCGCTGATGTGGACGAGTCCTTCGATCCCCTTTTCCAGTTCGACGAAGGCCCCGTAGTTGGTAATCGAGACAACCTTCCCCTCAACCACGTCCTCCTCAGAGTACTTCTCGCTGATGTTTTCCCAGGGGTGATCTTGAAGCTGCTTGAGACCCAGGGAAATCCGTTGACGCTCCTCCTCGTAGTCGAGAACGACGACTTCAAGCTCCTGGTCGAGTTCGACGATCTCGCTCGGGTGCGAAACGCGCCCCCAAGAGAGGTCCGTGATGTGGAGAAGACCGTCGACGCCGCCGAGATCGATAAAGACCCCGAAGTCGACGATATTTTTTACGGTTCCCTTGAGAACCTGCCCAACCTCGAGCTCTTCGAGGATCTCTTCTCGCTGCTCTTCGAGCTCGTCTTCGATGAGCTCGCGGTGGGAGACAACAATGTTTTCGTTTTCCGGATTCAGCTTGACGATCCGGAATTCCATTCGCGTATCCAAGTACGACTCGAAGTCGCGGACCGGCCGGACATCGATCTGAGACCCCGGGAGGAAGGCTTCCATCCCATCGAAAAGCTCCACGATCATTCCCCCCTTGATGCGGCGCACGATCGTGCCTTCGATGACCTCCTCGTTTTCATAAATTTCCTCGACTCGCTGCCAGCGCCGGACTTCGTCGGCTTTCTCCTTCGAGACAACGAGTTGCCCATCCCGGTCTTCTTTCAGTTCAAGGTAGACTTCCACCGTGTCCCCCGGTCGAAGCTCTTCTTCCCCAAACTCATCGCGGGGGACGATGCCGTCGCTCTTGTATCCAATGTCCACGACGACATAGTCTTCGTCGACCCGAAGGACCCGGCCTTCAACAATGTCCTGTTCCCGGACATCGATGGCCGTTTCGTCAATAATGTCCCGAAACTGGTCGTACACCGGGTCATCGGTATAATTCTCTTCCTCGGTTTCCAATTCGTCGAGGGATACGGTACGGCCGAAGGTCTCTCCCGTAAAGCCCTGCTGTTCTTCCGTGCGTTCGAGCTCGTCGGGGGAGACTGGAGGGTTCGACGGTTCGTCAAGATCCTCAACGTTCACTTCGGTCTCGTCCCCAGTGGGGATTCTCATTTCTTCAGAGGCCGCATCGACGGCCTCCTCAAGCAACCGACTCACGAATTGCGGCTGCTTGACCGGATCTTCAGCGATGAGGTCATCGCCCCCATCATCGTCGGATGTGTCATCCGCAGCTTCATCCGCAGGTGAGGGATCGGCCTCAGGTGCGGACTCGGAGTGGGACGGCGAAGAAGCCTCAGGGCTGGAGTCGTCAGCGGTCGGTTCTGGAGCGGATTCCGAACCGGTATCTTCCGCCTCCTCGGATTCGGTCACCGCGTCGTCGGTCACCGCGTCTTCGGCGACCGCTTCGGTGGCGACCTCATCACTTTGAGACTCTTTCTGGGTGTCGTCGGGGGGAGCTACGTCTTTTTCTGCCATATACGTTTAGGAATTGAGCCATCCGGCAAACGCCGGACGGCATTCGGAATTTGTACTTGTCGAGGACTGATGTTCTCGACAAGGAGTGAAACTGAATACGATGATAACGGGATGAAACCGATGCGCGTCCCCATCGGGCTCGACCTTGAAGTCGCGCAACCTCAAACTCGCCAAGTAATCAAAGGAGAGCTCGGGTGCATCTTCCAAGTTTGGATTCCGCTTTTATAGAGCGGCACGCATCTACGTTCCCGATGGACGGTACTCTTTAACGCGATCTACCACAAACGCGATCTGATCATCAATCGTTTTGTACGTGGTATCCAACAATGTAGCGTCCTCGGCCCGGCGGAGGGGGGCAATGTCTCGGTTCCGGTCCTGCCGGTCGCGCTGGGCCAGTTCTTCTTTCACCTCTGAGAGCGAGAGGTCCTTCCCATCCTCGTCGTATTCCTTCTTGCGCCGTCGAGCCCGCTCCTCAAGATCAGCCTCCATGAAAATCTTGATGTCGGCGTCCGGGAAAACGACAGTTCCAGTATCCCGGCCATCAAGCACCACCCCCCCGTGAACCTCCTCCTGCTCGAACCCAATTCGTCGCTGGTCCTCTACCATACGTTCACGGACGGGGCGGAGCGTAGAAATATCGCTCACGATAGATCCAACCTCTGGTGTTCGAATTCGCCCGGTCACCTCTTCCCCGTTCAGGTAGAGACGCATTTCCTCCTCCGAGTACTTCACATCGACCGTGAGCTCTGGAAGAACGTTCTCGGCGTCGTGAGCCGATGGCTGAGCGTCGGCCTCCAAGAAACCAAGAGCCACAGTCCGATACATGGCCCCGGTATCCAGGTACACGTAATCGAGTCGGTCGGCCACCCCTCGTGCCGTGGTACTTTTTCCGGACCCGGCCGGCCCGTCGATAGTGACTATCACGCCGCTGCGAATTAGTAAGAAGAAGTTCGCGAGAAGCGAATCAGCGATGGGTGTTCATCCCCGCATCAACATCTTCATTCACCACGGTGATAGGATTGGGATACTTCATGGGTCCCAGACGCGTTTGAATTGTGGGCTGAACTTTCAGCTTCACGTTTTGGGGTGGCCCCTGCCCGCCCACGGCTATTGCGAGATCCACGAAGCCTCGCAGGTTCTCGTCGAAGAACTCGACCAGGTCAAGCCGTAGATCAACCGGCACATCCGTCGGCGCTCCCGGCTTCAGGACTATCTCCCGATCGAACGTTCCCGATATCGTTTCCCGGTCCTGGAGAAGTAGTGTCCAATCCATTTGCGTCAGCCGAGCGTCCACACGATTGTCTTCCGGGTTTGTGGCTGTGAGATGTAAGGTGAAAGATAGAGGGAGTTCTCCCCGCGCAAGGGCCGACCCAAGACGGGTTATGTCCCTACCGCTCAGGTCATTGTACGATTGCACACCACTCAGATCAATACCCGCCAGTCGGGCATTGGTCGCCCGGTCGATGCGGAATTGGACGTTTTTGAGGTTGGATACTTCCCGCAACGTCTGACAACCCATTACCGAACCGATGATCAGCAAGCACCCAGCCAAAACCCAAAATCGAAATGGGGAAAAAGGCATTGAGACAAAAAAATTAACTGAAGGAAGAGCACGTCGGGCAACCCAGAATAGTGCTTTATGTAATACCCCACGCCGGTTGCTCGATACCATGTAGGCGTTATTTAAATTTCTGGACGATACATCAGATGCGCAAACTTGCCTGGGATGAATTCGAACGTCCCGACCCGGAGGCCCTGAAACACCTTCCTAAGCATCCCATCCGGGTGCTCGTGCACAACGTGCGATCGATTCACAACGTTGGCTCTATCTTTCGAACCTCCGACGCGGCACGGATTGAGCACGTGCATCTGACCGGTTTCACCGGTACTCCGGACCACAAGGATTTACACAAGACGGCCTTGGGGGCCCAAGACGCTGTGGACTGGAGCCACCACGAGGCCCCCCTCCCCGTCATCAATGAGCTTCGTGACCAGGGCTACACGATCGCCGTTTTGGAACAGACCAGTGAATCGACCCCTCCGGATGACGTATCGACGGACGTATATCCCCTTTGCCTGGTCGTGGGAAATGAGGTACATGGCGTCGCCGATGACGTGATTGAAGAAGCCGATCTCGCACTTGAGATCCCCCAATACGGAGCCAAGATTTCGATGAATGTGGGGGTCGCGTACGGAATTGCCATTTTCGATCTCGCTCGTAAATACCGGGACGTGTTCGGACCGCCCGGGGAAGAGAAGCGTACGGTGGACTAAACTTTCGGGACGGATTATGGAATCCCGACTTCACGTATCACCCGAGACCACCGCGTCCCAACATGTCGAGTTCAGAATCCCTCC
>PXTG01000032.1 GCA_003023365.1 Bacteroidetes bacterium QH_7_62_13
GATCCGCCTTCTACCAGTGGGCCAAGCTCCACGCCCCCTCGTACGAACAAGGCCCCTACCCCCTTCGGTCCGCGGAACTTGTGCCCAGATACGGAGAGCAAATCTACCCCGAGGTCGTCCACGTCAATCTCGAAGAGGCCGGCGGTCTGCACGGCATCACAGTGCAGTAGCACGTCGTGGGCGTCGCACACCTCGGCCACGGCTGCTACGTCAGTACGGACCCCGGTCTCATTGTTGGCGTGCATCAACGACACGAGAACGGTCCGGTCACTGATCGCAGCGTCAACCTGCTCAGGGGTAACAGCGCCGTGCGCCTTGGGAGTCAGAATCTGGACCGGATGCCCGTTCTCCTTCAAACGTTCGGCGGGCCTGAGCACTGCCTCGTGCTCGGCGGCGGAGGTAATGAGTTCGGCCGGCTCCCCGTCGTCTGAGGCCCCAGACAAAACCCCCTTTACGGCTAGGTTGTCCGCCTCCGTACCCCCACTGGTAAATACAATTTCGCTGGGCTCGGCGCCCAGACAGGCCGCCACTCGTTCGCGCGCCTCCTCGACCGTGACTCGTGCCTGCCGGCCAAGCTGATGCACCGACGACGCGTTTCCGTAGTGCTCTGTGAGATAGGGCTTCATCTCGTCCAGCACCTCGGGCGCGAGGGGAGTCGTGGCGGCGTGATCGAGGTAGACCGTCCTCATTCAACTCGAAAGTTGTCGGGCACGAAAGAGTACCATTCGAAAACTGGTTTTTGGTATGGGAAACAGCCCGGACCTGATTCTCCCATTCCTGGTTTTCACGCGACCACTGACCCATTCGGCGGACGACCAAAGCCTCGAACAATGCCTCCCCTCGTGCATTTTAGATTGCGTTCATCGAGAACCGGTCGCCACAGATTGTTGGTCGTCTTCGTTGCCCCCCTTTATTACGTTCTTCCTCCGATTATGGACAAGCTCGTCGTAAATGGCGGTTCGCCCCTCGACGGCCCTCTCACCGTCGGCGGATCCAAAAATACCGCGCTCCCCCTCATGGCGGCGGCCCTTCTCGCCGACGGGACGTCTCGCATCACCAACGTCCCTGATCTTCGGGATGTACGCACGTTCTCGAACGTAATCCGCGTTGCGGGCCCGACGGTGACCTTCGACCCGGGGGCGCACACCCTGAGCGTGGACGCGTCTACGATCGACCATCCCGTCGCCCCGTACGATCTGGTCAAAAAGATGCGGGCGTCGTTTTACATGCTCGGGGCCCTCATGGGACGGTGCGGAGAAGCGAAGGTGTCATTGCCGGGCGGCTGCGCCTGGGGGCCCCGCCCGGTTGACCTCCACATCGACGGGATGAAGGCCTTTGGGGCCGACGTCGAGCTGGAGGAAGGATACGTCGTTGCCTCTGCCCCGGGCGGCCGGCTGGAAGGCGGCTCGTTCCGACTGGAACCGTCCAGTGTCGGCGCCACCATCAATTTGCTCCTTGGCGCCGTGCGGGCGGAGGGGCCGTCCCGGATTGAGAATGCAGCGATGGAACCCGACGTGGTCGCCTTCGGCGAGGCGCTTCAGGATATGGGGGCACAGATCGACGGTCTCGGCACCCGCACCATCGAGATCCAAGGCGTGGATCAGCTCTCGCCCACGACGGCCCGCAACACGCCCGACCGAATCGAGATGGGTACGTTCATGCTCATGGCCGCCACGGCTGGGGCCCCCGGCGATCCCGTCGAGGTTCGCGACGGAGCGCACGAACACCTCGGCCAGGATTTCAAAGACTGGCTCGGTCAGACGGGCGTGGATGTCGAGTACGGCGATGATGTCGTCACTGTCACCCGTCCCGATGAACTCCGGCCGGTTTCGATCGAGACGGCCCCTTACCCGGGCTTCGCCACAGATCTGCAGGCCCAATGGACGGTTCTTCTCGGCCTGGCGAACGGCACCGCTACGGTGACCGACACCATCTACGACGACCGCTTCAAACACGTCCCGGAGCTCCAGCGCCTCGGCGTGGACATTTCGGTGGACGGAAACACAGCTACGGTCCACGGCGGTCAACCGCTCCGGGGAGCGCAGGTAATGAGCACAGACCTTCGCGCGAGCGTCTCTCTCGTCATGGCCGGGATGGTCGCGGAAGGGACGACCCACGTCCTGCGCGTCTATCACCTGGATCGAGGCTACGAGGACCTGGAAGAGAAACTTCGCGCCGCCGGCATCGACATTCACCGGGAGGAATACGAGGAATTCCAGGAGCCGGAGCCCGAACCAGAAGAAATTGCCTAGCGCCTCAACCCACATGCGTTTGTGAATGCCTCCGCATCGCGGGCTCCTCACTTTTCAGTCATGTAGCGGGCATGGCTGGTGAAGCGCTAGAGGAATGCAGACACGGGATGATGGGTTCTTCTGTGATCTTGAACTCCCTCCACCAGCCCGAACGAAAACAGTCTCCGGTGCCTGTCTCTCTCGGACGCACCGGCATCTGCTTCCGAGGCCTTGGGTTGTCGTCGTGGTTTTTCGCAGGCCTGGGGTCGGTGTGACGGATAGGGTCGGGCATGTACATTTGAGTGAATGGGACTGGTGGAAATAGAGCCGAGCGGCCCACGGTGACGGGGCCATGTAGAACAACATTCATTGCCTCGGCGTGGCTCGACAAAGGACTGAGACGGACCAGTGTCGCGACGTACGAGCCCGATTGCGAACGTGATGATTCCTCGGGCGAGGTAATGATCGACGTGCCGTCCAATATTTCCTGTTTGGATCGAAGATCGACCGTCTATTCTTCCTCTCAACGCACGAGTGTCGACCCGTTTCAGAGCGACTCATGAGAAGGATGAGGAGTGGAAGCAACGGTTGCCCCCGTCGCCTACTACTTTGAGCGAGAGCTTTGAGACGCACCCGAAATTTACGAAGTCGTGGGAGGCACTTGTCAGGTTTGGAAAACACAGGACGTTACGTTTTTCTGAACATACCTCTCATGGACCTCAACACGAGAACGTGAATTCTTCATCCTAGCCCTCTTCCTCGCCGCGAATCTCTTCCTTCATCATGTCCAGTTCTTCTCTTCCGAGCGGTGTTCTGGCTGCCAGCCTTACTCCGCTTGATACCAACGGATCCCCCCACGGTCCTGCTCTTGCTGAGCACGTGAACATCCTGCTCGATAACGGTTGTGACGGCGTGCTTCTTTTCGGCACCACCGGAGAAGGACTCTCGTTCTCTGTGGAGGAGCGGAGCCGGGCTCTTGAGACTGTGATCGAGTCGGGAGTCCCCCCCAACCGCCTACTGGTGGGAACGGGAGCCCTCGCTTTGCCCGATGCGATTCAGCTTTCCACCCACGCAACAGAAAACGGTGTCGGCGGCGTCCTCGTGGCCCCCCCCTTTCATTTCATCGATCCGGCCGAAGACGGACTCCTCGCGACGTACGAGCGCATAATCGCAGGCGTGGATTCGCCCGACCTGCGTCTCTACTTTTACCACTATCCGAACCTCACGGACGTCCCGGTCCCCTTTCCCGTAATCGAGACCCTCTACGAGCGGTATCCCCAACGGGTCGCCGGCATCAAAGACTCCGGTAACGAGTGGGACCACCAGGACGCCCTCTGTTCTTCCTTTCCGGACCTTCAGGTGTTTACCGGGAGCGAGCGACACCTTACCCCCCTTCTCCGTGCCGGTGGGGCCGGGTGCATCTCCGCCACGGTCAACGTCACCGCCCCCCTGGCCCAACAAGTGGTGCGTGACTGGAAAACGGACGCGCAGTTTGCCTCCACGCAGTCAACACTCACCGAGCTTCGGACCCGTCTCTCGCAGTTTCCTACGATTCCCGCCCTCAAGCAATTGATCGCGTGGCGACATGACCGTCCCGAGTGGACGCGGGTGCGCCCGCCGCAGGCGCCCCTCGACGACGACGAAAAGAACCGCCTGCAGTCTCTACACGAAACGCTATGGGCAGAAGTGGATCAGGCTCTTGCGTAGATAGGGGGCGGGGTCACCGGTTGTCCGGAACGATCTCCCCCTCCGGCGTAATCCGTTCTCCCTCGGCCGGCGGTTGTGTAGGGAATCGGCCAATGGGGACGTCCTCATTCCGGTCTTTCGGGACGTAATGCACATGGTCTCCGTGGGGCACCTCTTCGTACGGCTGATTTCGGTACGGATTCACCACAATCCATATCAGATAAGAAAAGAAGCCTAGGAGGATCGCCCCCACCACCCACTTCCGCCAGGAGCGACGTTCGGTCTTTCTCCCTTCCTGTGAAGGCGATTCGGCAGACATCGGCAACTGCTACACAGTCAATAAGAGGCTGGAACGACTCCAACACCTGACGCCGGGTAAGGATTCAGAAGGCGTGCACTCCCTGAGCGCTGTTCCTGGAGGACAACCAACGCAGAACAACGAACGTCCATCCCCCCGACCAGGAGTCTGCCTTACAGCTTGGGAAGGGTGATCCCTTCCTGGTGTTGGTACTTCCCTTCCTTGTCCGCGTAGGAAATTTCCGGTGTCTCTCCCCGGAGGAAGACGACCTGGGCGATCCCCTCATTCGCGTACACCTTGGCCGGTAGGGGCGTTGCGTTGCTGATCTCAATGGTCACGTGTCCCTCCCAACCCGGCTCTAGGGGCGTCACGTTCACGATAATTCCCGATCGTGCGTACGTCGACTTGCCGACGACGATGGCGAGCACGTCCGACGGCATTCGGAAGTACTCGATGGATCGTCCTAGCACATACGAGTTGGGCGGAATGAGGATGTGATCTTCCACGTCGTACTCGACCATCGCCCGCTCGTCGATCTGCTTCGGGTCCACAACACTGTTGTGAATGTTGGGCGTGAAGACCCGAAACTCCCCCGCCACCCGCATGTCGTACCCGAACGAGCTGAGCCCGTAGCTCACGACCTCATCCCGCACCTGCTTGTCCACGAACGGATCAATCATGTCGTGCTTCGTGGAGAGGGTGCGGATGTGATGGTCGGGAAGAATCATGAGAAACCAGGCGTTGTCGGCGGTGGAAATTCATTACCGCACAGAAGCTACCCAGGAGGAACGCCCAAGGTCAAACCGGGGCCGTATCTTCCAGAGAACAAACGCGAGGCAGAGAAGACTCATTGGCGTCCTCGAAGAATCAGGGGACAAGAACGAATTCGGACCGAACCTGCTGCCGCCCCTTGGGCCTATAACGTTATCGATCTGCTATGCCAGCTCTCCCCTGGCCAAAACAACCAGACGCACCCCAACGAATTCTCCACCTCTCGCGATGAACGCTCAACTTGCCGTCGTCGGCCGTCGCTCGTCCGAAACGGTTGCCCGACCGGGGGGCGCCCCGGTGGATTTCACCAACCTCACCGTGCCAGCGTCCCCGAACACCCCGGCCGCAACAAGACTGATTCAATCGATCAAGGATGCCCTCCGCGAGATGCGCGTCCGACAACGCCAAGTTCCGGGGGACGCGACAACGATGCTGCGTCTCGGTCTTATTGTAACCGCGGAAAACGGAACGGGCCTGGACGTACAGACCGGATCCGTGAACCTCCACGACCTGGACTTGGACACGAGTACGGATCGCCAAACCGTCTTGGATGAACTGAAAACGTTGGAGAGGGAATTTCTTTCTGATTCGTAGAGAACACCACGTCTGCGGTCGTTGCTCAGGCCCGGGGACGGCTCCCCGTGATGCCAAAAGTCAGCGGCGCGACGTGCAGTTTAGACCGACCTCTCCCTCTCCTTTCACAGCTGGCCTCTGTGTTCCAGAATGCACGCTGTCCGTCCCGGAGCTGCCGAACGAGGGACTCTCACCGTCTCTCAGCCCGCCTCTTGATCCATTTGACTTCCAACGGTATGAACTCGGCTAGGTATATACGACCCTGGTTCCATCCGGAAGGATCTCCCTAGTTGCGTGATCCCGAAGCAATCTCGCCACGGGCGAGGTACCGAGGGGCTTCACGGCCGTAGTTGAAGAGGAGGTCCAGTCCCGTCACCCCCGGCTCGAACCCCTCAAAGTTCTGTCGATATTCGGGCTCGTCGTACCGGAACGGTTCGCTCTGAATATCGAGGGTCGACGGAACCTCCTTGTCGGTGGGGAAAACGAGCGTGTCGGCCTGAAGGGCGTCAAGAATCTCAGGAAGCGTACCGGGGCGCCCGTTGATTGCCGATGCCCGGGTGAGGGACGCATCGATGCCGAAAAGTTCTACCTGCAAGGCAACCGAGCGGCAGGTACAGTCGGCCAACGTTTCCCAGTCCTTTTCGAAAAAGGGCCGGAAGGTCTCTTTGTAGAAGTCGAAATACATCGTCGTCCGGTAGTCGTATAGAAACGACCGCCAGTGCTTCTCCCGCCACCGTCCCTTCGTCTCAATCTCGACCTCGTGAAATGGTGCCCCCCGGGGCTTCCCAAAAAGAGGAATCGTAATCCAGTGCGTCCCGTGCGCGTTTCGGAGTTTGCTACGGTTCTGGAACGATTGTCCACGGTAGCGGAACGTGTCCGCGAGAACGAAGTGATCCACGTGGTGCAACAAGCTGGTGTACCACAAGGGAGGAAAGTATAGGGGAGGACAAATGGCGACCATGTGATAGCCCGTCAATCAACCGTCACGGATCAACGAAAGGGTGGGTTAAGGTGCCCCGGTTGTATCCGTTTGTTTGCCACGCGGTCCTCTCCCGTACGCTAATTTCATTCTCGCCCGTTTCCTCCAGACTACGCATCCACGCTCAGTTTCATGTCATCGACCGACGCGGCACCCCGACGAGACCTGGACGGCCAGATCGACCTACTCTTTCGGGTCGCGTTCTGGCTCTTCGTAGGGTCCATTTCCTTTAGCGTCGCGGGCATGCTTCTGCTAAAGCTGTACCCCCCCGCCATTTCCCTGTTCGGGCCGGTATACACCAAGCTTGTCAAAACGCCGACCTGGACCTTCATGACCATGCTCGCAATTCTTCCCGTGCTGATGTACGGGTCGTCGCTGGGGTGGGGACGCATGCTCGCCTTCGCCGTCTGGGGCTGTCTGGTGGGGGCAGCGGGGGAGCTGATGGGTACGTCCGGCCTGCTCACTTTAAACGGGATTGTCCTCCCGTTCGGTGAGTACCACTACACCCAGTGGCTCGGTCCCAAAATTGCGGGGCATGTGCCCTACTTCATCCCTCCCTCGTGGTTTGCAATGTCGATCGTCTCGCTCGACCTCGCTCGGCGCGTTACGGACCGACGGTGGGGGTATTTGCTCCTCGGCACGACCTTCATGGTGCTGTGGGACGTGGCCCTCGACCCTGCGATGAACCAGGCCTTTCCCTACTGGAACTACGCCGCCGACGGTTTTTTCTTCGGTATGCCGTTCTCTAACTGGGTCGGGTGGTTCGGCGTCACCCTCATCATCATGCTGGGATTCGAGTGGATGCGCGGGGACCGGGAGATTCAAAATGATTGGGCCCCCTGGGTGTACGCCTTAAATTGCATTTTCCCCCTGGCGATCTCTCTACTGCGTGACCTCTACTTGGCCGCACTGATTGGCACCCTCACCTCGGCGATTCCGTTCCTTCTCCTGTGGATGGTCGACCCCGGCTTCGTGACTCGAACGCTTGCCACCACGCGCTCTTAACTGCTCGTTGATTCGACGCCCCGCCTTCCGTTCATGCCTACGGCTACTCTCGACACCCGTGCCGACGAAAATCAGTGGATCTGGGAGTCTTTTCGATATCACTCCCGAACCTTTTCCCTGGCGGCACGCTTTCTCCCCCGTTCGGTGCAGATGCCCATCGCCACGCTCTATCTCTTCTGCCGGCGTGTGGACTCGATCGCCGACCAACGCGTCCTCGAGGTTGGGCCCGAGCGAGCGCTCGACGAGGTCGAACAGGTCCGTGCCCGTCTCCACGATACGCTCGCCGGCCGTCCCCCCGATGACGTCCTCTGGCGCCGCCTCGGCGAGGTACACGAGGAGTATGAACTGGACCCCAACCCGCTCGAAGAACTGATAGAAGGGGCCGTCTGGGATCTCAAAGATCGTCCCATCCAGACCCCGGACGACCTAATTGCCTACTCAAACCTCGTAGGGGGAAGCGTGGGGGCAATGATGCTGCCGTTTCTCCGTGAAAACGGCCACGAAGATCTTGAGCGGCCTGCTCGCGATCTCGGCATCGCGATGCAGATTACGAATATTCTGCGGGACGTGGGAGAAGACATTGAGCGTCTCGACCGCGTCTACCTACCGACCGAGTGGATGCAGGCCCACGGGGTTTCCCGTAAGGCCCTCGCGAACGGGCAGCGGCCCGACGGCCACTCGACCCTTCTGGAACGAACCATGACGCTCGCCGAAGAGCGCTATCGCCAAAGCTACGAGGGTGTCGCTGCCCTCCCCTTCCGTACACGCGTGGGCATTCGGGCTGCCGCCCGGATGTACCGTGAGATTTTAAACGAGGTACGGGCCAACGACTACGACAACCTGGATCGCCGGGCGTACGTCTCATTTACCCGCAAGCTCCTCCTGGTCGCCTACGACAACTACGATTGGCGCAAGGCTCGTCTTCGTACCTGACGGACCGTTTCGGAGGAAAATTTCGCCGATTTGTGAGCAGAGAAGTAAACGCGCCCCTGGTTTCCGACCGGCCTTCTGAACAGTCCGTGCCCCTCACGCGTGCTCGGAATTCCCTCCGCCAACGTTTCTGGCCGTATCGATAGAGAACACCGTATCGACTCGGTCGTCAACACACCTTGCTCCTCGTGGATCCTATCCGTAAACTCGTGGAGGGGCTCCTCCAGTACGAGCTCCACCAGTCCTTCCGGCGCGTGTGCTGGGTGGGTCGGTGGCCCCCTCCCCTTCCGGACGGGCCCATCATCGCCTACGCCAATCATCACCACTATTACGACGGCCACCTGAGCTGGCTGCTTTTTCAGAAGCGCATGAACCGCCCAGCGACACTCTGGATGGCCGAGTGGGATCGATTTCCGTTTTTTGGGGCCGTTGGGGCTCAACCCTTTCCCCCGGACGACCCGGACCGCCGGGCGGCTACCCTCCGACGAACGGGCCGCCGCTTCCGCAACCGTCCTCGAACGGTCCTGGTCTACTATCCCGGAGGCGAACTCACCCCCCCGGACGGCGGAATCTCGCATTTTGACGCAACGGCCCTCACCCGGCTCGCCGATCTGTACCCGGACGCCCAGTGGTGGCCCCTGGCTATCCATGTCACCTGGCGCGGAGCGGCACGACCTACGGCCTTTCTGACCGGCGGCTCCGTCCACCAGGCCGATGGACATGAGCACGAACGTCTCGTGAAGTGCTGGTCCTCTCTCCATCACCCCGATCCTGAACCGTGTCGGACCCTCCTCGATGGAACTCGTAGCGCTGCGGACCGGTGGAGTTTTTCCGCCGCCGCGTCGTTCTTTGAGCGCTATCTGTGACGTCGCCCATGGTCTTTGTCCTACTCTTGGCTGTGACCCTCTCGTCCCCGTTTGCTCAGGAGGTGCAAGACGCCTACGCCCACCAAAAGCCCGACCGGCTTCGCTCCCTCCTGTCCGAAGCCGATGCCCGGGCCGATTCCTTTTTGGTTCGGTACCGCCTCTATCCCCTCACCGAAGATGCGTCCATTCTTGATGCCCTTCCGTCTGAGTTGCCCGACGGCTCTGCTCGTGAGCTTGCGCTTCTCTCCGGCCTCTGGTCGTACCGCGCTGGCGAGGCGTCCTTCTTTCGAAAAGTTCAGTACGGACGCCGCTCGGCCAATCTTCTTGAACAGGCCAAGGCCAAGGACGCGGAGGATCCCTACGTTCTCCTGGTAGGGGGCCAGTCCCTCCTCTTTCGTCCGGCCATCGCAGGACGGGACGTACAAAAGGCCGCGGCCTGGTTCGAGCAACTGGCCACGATGGCCGATGCGGTAGAGGGAATCCCTATTATGGAGGCGAAGGTCTGGCAGTGGTTTGCCTTGAAGCAGGACGGCGACGTAGACGCGGCCGCTCGCCTCCGCGACCGGCTAATGAATCGCGACCCTGCTCCGCTCTACCGTCAGTTCTTAGAAGATCCCCCCGAGATCTAGTGTCCTCCTCTTTGATCCAGGGCCGTCTCCTCTGAATTTGGTTTCGCGTCTATGGCCGCCGAGTACCTATCCCTGATTCTCGTCCCCCCCATCGCCCTGGCTCATCTTGGCTTTTGGGGAGTGCTTCTTGTGAACCTGGTGTACCTTCGCCGGCAACCGCAAGAAAAATCCTCCCCCGCTCCCCCTCTCTCGGTTTGTATTCCTGCCCGCAACGAGGAGGAAAATCTTCGTCGCCTCCTTCCTTCACTCCGCCAACAGGACTATCCGGACCTAGAAATTTTCGTCTGGGACGACGGGTCGGAAGACGACACCTGGACGGTTCTTCAGAAGTACGCCGACGAATGCTTGACCCCCCTCCGCGGGGCCGATCCCCCAGAAGGCTGGGTTGGAAAGGTGCATGCTCTCTACCAATGCACGCGACACACCTCGGGTCGCTACTATCTTTTCCTGGACGCCGACGCCGAACTGAAGCGTCCGGATGCACTCAAACAACTCATTGACCGGCACCTCGGAACGCCCACGTCGGTGTCCTCCGGATTTCCGCACCTGCGGGGGGGCGCAATGCTTTTGGTAAGCCTCGTTCCCCACGCGCTCCTTCGCAGCCTCCCCTGGCCCCTCGTTCCCCGAACCGAAAGTGCCTCACTCAGTGCCCTAAACGGGCAATGCTGGCTCGTCGACGCTGAGATTTACCATGCCCACGAGCCCCACGAGCACGTACGAAACGCGGTTCTTGAGGATGTGGCCATCGGACGCTACCTGAAAGCGCAGGGTCACCCCCCAACCCTCCTCGATGCACAGGATCTGGTGTCGGTCTACATGTATGATGGGTACGGAGAGGCCTGGCGGGGCTTCCGCAAGAATGCGTATTTGCTCCTGGGCGGAACGCCGCTCCGCTTTGCATTCGGGTATGCGGGCTTCGTGCTTACGTGGCTCGTCGCCCCGTTTCTATCGATCTGGTTTCTTCTCTCCCTCTACGGGCTGAAAATCGTGACCGACCGGGCCAGCGGCGCCTCCCTAACGGTGTCCCTGCTTGCTCCAATCTCCTACCTGCTGGGCCTCGCCCTTCAACTCGACTCGGCCATTCACCACTGGCTGGGCCGCGTGGCCTGGAAGGGCCGCGCCGTTCCTTCCTCCGCCCACCCGGCCAATCAATCCCCCGATCCCGAATGAGGACGGAAGGAATCATCAGGCGAGCCCCGAACTCTCTCCGAACAGGTGATGGACGACTTGCCCAAATCGACTCCACACGTGCGATTGGACAGACCGGCCCTCTTCCGTTAGCTTAGGGTTTACGTTCATTCGGTAGTCCCTTTTCTCTGTGCTTCGTCCCTCCCCGCTTCGCCGTGGTAGTCCAGTCGCAGTCGTGGCCCCCGCCAGTCCCCCACGCGACCTTGACCGGTACCGAAAGGGGCTGGCGCGTCTCCGTACCGTCTTCGACGTGCGGCGCGCCTGGGCCCCTGGTCAGCAGCGGGGGTACCTAGCGGCTCCCGACGCCGTGCGGGCCGAGGGGTTGCACGCAGCCATCGGGGATCCTACCATCGACGGCATCATCTGTGCGCGTGGGGGGTACGGATGCCTCCGCCTCCTGAGCCGGATCGACTGGACCCTCGCTCGCGACCACCCGACCCTCCTCGTGGGCTACAGCGACGTGACGGCCCTCCACCTCGCGTTCTACGCCCGCGCGGGCTGGACTGGGCTCTCCGGCCCCGTAGTCACCGAATGGGCCACGGCCACTGAACAGACCCTGGGCCCCTTCCGGTCTCTGGCGCAAGGCACCGTGTTCTCGGCAAACGACCCGTCTCTTACTCCCGTTCGCCCAGGAACGGCTTCCGGCCCCCTACTTGGGGGCAATCTGTCGGTTCTCAGCCGCCTGCTGGGGACCCCCTACGCGCCGGACTGGAGCGGAGCGATTCTCGTCCTGGAAGACGTGGCCGAGGCCCCGTACCGGATCGACCGCACGCTCAACCACCTGGCCCAAAACGGCGTCCTGAAAACCCTATCCGGCGTCGTCCTCGGGCAGTTCACGTCCGATACCCAAACTGATCAACAGTCCTCGCTCTCGATGCACGAGGTCTTCGAGGACTACTTTGCGGATCGGCCGTACCCCGTGGCCACGGGCCTTCCCTACGGCCACCTCCTGCCGCGGTGCACCCTCCCCATCGGGGTTCCAGTCCAACTGGAGGTCCAGTCGGACGCCGTCCGGCTCACCGCGCTTACGTCCGCCGTGCAATCTTAACCACTCTGCGTCGTCTCTTCCTGGTCCTGACACGGAGCCCGTCTTCGAAACCCCCTCCTGGCCTCATCGCCTCGATTCAGCCAGACTCACCGAAGCAGTTGCCAAAACAACGGAGGGGGGCCCGGAGATAAGGTTCACAATCCTCCACACTGATCGGGGCATCCGCTCCGGCAACCGAAGACATTTCCCGCTGTCGGATCCCTGCTATCACAAAAAAGCGGCGGAGCGGAATATCTCGTGAGCAGGGTCCGGTCCTCACTTCCTATCACTCGACATACTGCGTAGCCGCGGTCGTGAGGGCCGTTCCGCGATTTCCGGACAGGTTCAGGTCAAAAGGTTTGTCCGTTCCCTCCACAGTGGTCCCGGGAAGCCCTCGACGGGCATTGGTGGCGTCCACGCCGTGGTTCATTTTCAGCACCATCGCCGCCGTAGCGACGTCCGGCACGTCGGCCTCCTCAACCGTGGCCGTAAATTGATGCTGCGCGTCCCGCCAGTTGCTGAGTGCCTCGCCGATGGGCTCCAACACGGTGTCGTCGTCCGCGGCCCCATCATGTTGGTCGACGGCCTGCAGAGCCTCTTCCAGGGCCTCGCGGGCGCGATCACAGGCTTCCACGGCCTTCTCAAGTTTCGCGGCGGTCTCGTCGGTCATAGTTGAAAGCAATTTCGATGACTCAAACGACCTGTAGATTCACCTGAAGCTTGACACTCAGCCTTCAAGAAAACTACGGGGAAGAATTTTATCGAGTTGGATTTTCGCTATCCAGTAACGACGAAGGATCTACATTCTTGACGGGACAGTCACCAGCATGTTGCCGGCGAGTTCCCCCCTCCCAGGAGGGATTCCCAGCTACCAGCCAGATAATCCGTACCGTTATTTTAGACACGTGCCCTTGCAGCCACGCACACCACGCACGATGTTCACATGAATTGGTTTCCTGGTTTGATGAGAGGGGGCCAGCGTAGAATCGAGGCCCACGGTCAGTGAGATCCGGATTATCGACCCAGGATTCGTCCACGAATAAATCTTGGAGGACCAGCACGCTCCTCCCCTGAATACTTTGGATACAAACCAAGACGTCAAGGCCGATTTTCTCCGGTCGACGTCTCCACAATGTCAAGACCAGCGGCCGATTTGAACCACTGCCCGTCGGCATCCGCGACGTCCACGAAGATCTTGGAAGAATGAGATGGGTGAATCGCCAGTCTGACGATGCGATCGAAAGAAGGTCCGGACACCAGGTCGAGGATCTCATGCCGGCGGAAGGTGGGCAACTGCTTTTCACAATCCACCTCAACCCCTCAAGCGCCGCCTACACCCGAGGGCGCTCTTTCGACTGGCGCTTGCGGGAGCCGGTCGGGGACATTCCGGCCCCACGTAGGCGACGCTCCATGAGGCGAAAGAATGCGTCCCGCTCGGAGCCACGAATCACGGCTCGCTCGTGCGCTTCGGACAGGGCCAGGGGGTACCCATCTCCTTTCTCGCACTCCCGCAAAATCGTAGCATGGACTCGATCGAGGAGCACCTGATCGGTCGTCATCCACTGTGGCACCTCCACACGGCCCACCTCGCCGGTCCCCGTCGTCGAGGGTCCCTTGAGGTAGAAGAACCGGACCGCGGATCCCTTCGGATAGGCTCGCTGGATGTGGGAGGTGGAGCCGAACGTCGCCGACCGCTCGCCGGGCTCCAGGATGGCGTCGAAGACGTGACGATCGAGTAGGCCCTGAAGGGGAGGGGTGTCGGGGGTAACGCTTAGGTCTTTGGGAGCCGGAACCGCCAATTCCCCGACCACAAACCGGAGGAGGTTGACGACTTCCGTGGTTGCCGGCATGCTCACGTACGAGGCCAGCGGGAGCTGATCTTGCTGGAACGCCTGGAGGTATTCGGTATACCGGGCGATCAGCCTCTCTTCTGCCGCCTCGTTGTTCATCCCTCGAATCATCCAACGGATCAGGGTCCCGTCTGCAAGGCCGACGAGGGGACGCCCGTCAACTTGGGCCGTACGTGCGGCGTCCAGCAACAGCTCCAGTTCCATTTCGTCCCGGAGGGCCGACACGAGCTCCGTCGTCATGGACCCGAGCACCTCGTCGACGTGAGCGCTCAGGTCCTCTTCAAAACGAAGACGGGGTTCTGTGTTGAGAAGTGGATCCTCTCGCGTGCCGTACTGGAAGCCCACCTGGCTTCCATTCAGCAAGAAGAACATCGGGTCGACGTGTCGGTCGGGATAGATTTGGGAGCCATCCGTGGCCACGACCGTCACCGGAGTGGGGCGGGACGGGGCGGCGGTCGTTTTTCGGGGCGACTCCTGCATCGCGGCGACGAGTCGGCGGGGGTCAGCGGCATCAACCGCCGCCTGCACGGCCCGCCACTGCTCGGCACACGCGTCCAGGGCCGCCCGGGCCCGCCCTATCTGTTCAGTGCGGCGGTCCCGCACCTCGGCCTCGTATGCCTCAAACGAATTCAACTGGTCGCGTAGACGAGATAGATCGAGCATCGGGCCAACGAACTTTGTGTCGTGCCACGAATTGAGAATCTCCGGCGAGACGATGCATATTAGCATGTTGGCGTCCGAGTGATGTACCCCCCTTCCGCCCGCGTCGGCCGATCGGCGGTCGACGTGGCCGCACCGTTCGCCTGTTCTACTGATCGAGCAGGACGGTGTAGGCGTTCCTCCAACCCCACTTTTGCATCCCTTTTCTCGATTCTATGTACTCCGAGCAAACGCGCGAGCGGGTCTCGCTGATCGTAGACGTGGTGATGGTGCTCCTCATCATCGCCAATCTGTTTCTCATTATCATTGACTGGGGGTTCGAGAGCGTGGTCGTGCAACGACAGCTCCAGCGCTACACCCCGGAGGTGTACCACTGGTACGATCGCACGATCCATCAGCATTTTCTATTCTACGACCTCGCATTCGTCGTCGTCTTCGTCGCCGAGATCCTGGTGCGCTGGGGGGTGGCCATCTACCGACAGCGGTATCATCGATGGTTTTTCTACCCGTTTGTGCACTGGTACGACGTTCTCGGATGCATCCCCGTTAGCTCGCTCCGGTCGCTACGGCTGTTGCGCATCATTGCAATGATTCCGAAGATGCAGCGCATTGGGCTGTTCGACCTCCGAAATACATACCCGTACCGGAAGTTCGAGAAGTATCGTGACATTGTGTTGGAAGAAATTAGCGACCGCGTCACCGTTCGCATTATCAACGGTCTGCAGACGGAAATTCGTAGTAGTGAAAAAGTAAGCCGGCGGATTGTAGACGAGGTCTTTGCCCCTCAGCGCGAAGCACTCATACAGGCTGTTACGCACCGCATGCAGGAAGCAACGGCCGTTGCCTACAGCAGTCAACAGGACGACTTTCAGGAATATCTGGACAACGTTATTTCAGACGCCGTAGACGAGAACCGAGAGATTAGCACCATCGCCTCGGTCCCCGGTGTGGGCGGTACCATCGCCGGTCTGCTCGAGAGTGCCATCAGTGACATTGTTTTCAACGTCATCGACCGGATGGTAGCGGACGTGGCCTCCCTCGACAACGACCGCGCCATCGCCGAGGTCACGTCTATCTCTACCGACGCTCTCTTCAGCCCAAAATACGACCAGCGCTTGAATCACTTGGCGCGATCACTCGTCCTCCAATCTCTAGATGTGATCAAAGATCACGTCCAGATTCGGCAGTGGCGCCAAGAATATGACCCCGCATCCTCTTCCTCCTCATAATCTCGTTATTCCGTGGCCGGTCTGTACGTGCACGTTCCGTTCCGGCGTAGCGAACCGCCCACCGACGACGCATACACCATCGGGGCCGACGCAACCGACGTTTCCCGGTACAAGGCCGCGCTCCGCAGGGAATTGACGTACTACACCCAGGCGTACGCGGCGGATGAGCAACCGACTACGATATACGTCGGGGGGGGGCGCCCGTCGATCCTCCCGCTTTCGTCCCTTCGTGCCCTCCTGCCCGCCCTTGCCGACACGGTCGATCTTTCGGCCATCGACGAGGCCACGATGAACGTCCACCCCGCAGATGCCACCCCTCGCTATCTGCATGGGCTAAAGCATCTAGGCTTCACCCGCCTCAGCCTGCCGGTTTACTCCTTCGCCCCCTCCACGCTTCAGGGACTTGATACTGCACATACCGTCACCGAGGCGAAGCAGGCCATTGGGGCCGCTCGGAAGGCCGGCTTCGAGCTTTCGATCGACCTACGGTTCGTCGGTTCTGCCCAGCCGCTCGGCACGTGGGCGTCGACCCTGCACCGGGCCGTCGAGATGAATGTCCCCCACATCACGATTGAGGAGAGCACGATTGAGGAGAGCCGCCCCGACGACCACGACGACGATCGTGCCGACAAGTTCGAGCTGGCCATGCGTCTGCTGCGGTCTGAAGGATACGAGCAGTACGAACTCACGCACTTTGCCCGGCCGGGCCACCGATCCTCCCACCAGGAAAACTACTACGACCACGGAAATTACCTCGGATTGGGGCCGAGTGCCCAGTCGTTCTGGTGGGCCACCCGCACGGCGTCGTCCCGGGCCCGGCGCTGGGCCAACGTGCATGATCTAGACCGCTACGCCGAGCGCCTTCGACAACGCTACCCGCCGGTCGACTACCGGGAGACCCTGGACGGTACCGCCCTGGCCGAAGAATACGTACTCCTGGCCCTCCGTACCGCCGGCGGCCTGGACCTGAATCGTCTCGACAGGCAATACGGGGTCCTTCTGCGAGAACAGAAAGAAGCCGTCCTCTGCCGGCTGCGGGAGGAGGGTCTGATCCACGACGACCCGGATCGGGTACGCCTCACCCTTCAGGGCCGTCTCGTCGCCGACGCCATCACGAGAACACTGCTCCCGGAGTAGCGGTCGCGGAAGATCGTCCAAGATCTTTACGGAGCGGATCGATTGTTGGTTGCGGATAACCGATCCTTTCTCGATGTTCTGGGTTGAACCTCACATTCCGACACAGATCGATCAACGACGTTCGTCCATGGCATCCACGATTACGTCTCTCTCCACGGAGCGCTTTGCCGCGTGCCTCGACCGCCCCGCCCACAACATTCTTGATGTGCGCCCGATGGCCGCCTACAACGGCTGGCGCGTGAACGGCACGCCCCGTGGGGGTCACGTGCCCGGGGCGAGGAGTATTCCGTACCAGTGGACCCAGTTTATGGACTGGGTGGAGGTGCCCGAGGAAAAAGACATTCAATCCGAGACGCCCATCACCATTTATGGGGACGCGATTGAGGAGGTCGAGGAAATGGCGGACAATTTTCGGCGCCTCGGGTTTGATAGTGTGAGTATCTACACCGATTTCCGCAGCGAGTGGGCGGCCGACCCCGATCGCCCCCTCCGTCACCTGGAGCGGTATCGACAGCTTGTGTCACCCGATTGGCTGAAATCGCTCCTCCACGGAGCGGACCCGGAAGGGTACGGCGGCGACGACTACGTCGTTTGTCACGCCCACTTCGATCATCTGGCTGACTACGAGGACGGGCACATCCCCGGCGCCATCCCGCTAAATACCAACTTGTTGGAATCCCCGGAAACGTGGAATCGTCGATCCCCTGACGAGCTCAAATCGGCCCTTCGAGACCTGGGCATTCGTCACGACACCACCGTCGTCCTCTACGGCCGGTTTTCGTACCCGACGTACGACCAGGAGCATCCCGCCCAGAGTGCGGGCCACCTAGGGGCCATGCGTTGCGCGGCGATCATGCTGTACGCGGGCGTCGAGGACGTGAAAATTCTCAACGGCGGGTTGAACACCTGGGAACTGGCGGGCTATGAGACCGCAACCGCCCCCTCCTCCCCCGAACCGGTGGACAACTTCGGCGTCGAGGTGCCGACCCACCCCGAGTACATGATCGATCTTCCAGCGGCGAACGACCTCCTGGACGCCGACGACGGCGACCTGGTGAGCGTTCGAAGCTGGGCGGAGTTCATCGGGGAACGGAGCGGATACCACTACATCGATAAGAAAGGTCGCATTCCTGGCGCCGTGTTTGGGAACTGTGGAAGCGATGCCTACCACATGGAGAACTATCGGAACTTCGACTACACGACCCGGGAATTTCCGGAGATTGCCCGGAAATGGGCGGAAATGGAGATTACGCCCGACAAGCACATCGCCTTTTACTGCGGGACCGGCTGGCGCGGAAGCGAGGCCTTCATGAACGCCTATTTCATGGGATGGCCCAACATTTCTGTTTACGACGGCGGCTGGTACGAGTGGGCCAACCATCCCGATACGCCCACGGCGACGGGCACCCCCAAGTAACGATCTGGGGGCCACGGATTTCGTGTTCGGTGCTGTTTCCGCCGAGACACAATCCGTTGTTCCGAATCGAGTCGCGGCCCACTCTTCGATTAAGGCGCAGCGCATATCTTCAAATTCTCGCGGATCGGTGGATCCGGCGAAAGGATTACGGGGGAGAGACGTAGGGTTAGTCTCCTCTCCTCTCTGCATACGTACCTTCCGCTCCCATGCCGGACGACCGCACGAACGACGCCCTCCACAAGGCTGCCTTTCTGGGACCGAAGGGCGAAAACGCCGACGAGCTGGAACGGTTGCTACTGGAAGTGCTCCGCGACCACGTGTTTTGGCGTCGCAATTTCCACCCCAGCGATCCCCGGCTCATCGATGAGCGCGACAAGCGCACCGAGGCGTTTGACGAGATGTCCGCCCGGCTCCGGGACGAGCTCTCCCAAATCCTCGCGCAATTGAAACGGGCCGCGCCCCTCTACTCCCCCCGCCAGACGGCCCACATCGTGAGCGATCCCTCCCTCCCGGCCCTCGTCGGATACTTCGCGGGGTTGCTCTACAACCAGAACAACGTGGTCGCGGAGGTGTCCCCGGAGACAGTGCGGGAGGAACGCGAGTACTTCAAGGGGCTCGCCCGGATGGTGGGCTACCCCGACTTTCTTCCTGAGACGCTGCCCCCCGACGCTCGGTCTCGGCGGACGGCCTACAGTTGGGGCCACCTTTGCAGCGGCGGGACCATAGCCAACTTGGAAGCCCTTTGGATCGCGCGAAATATCCGTCTCTACCCCCTGGCCGTGCGGCTCGTGGCGGACCAGACCGACGCGTTTGCGGACCTCGCCGACTTGACGGTCACCACGGCCACGGGCGAGCGCCTTCCGCTCCGGGCCCTCTCCACATGGCGCCTCTCCAACCTCCCCATCGACGAGATTACCGATCTCCACCTCCGCATCAAAGCGTCGCTGGGGGAGGCGGACCCCGGCCGGGCCCAGGCGTTCCAGGACGCCCTCCCAAGCGTCCGCAAGGCCGGTCTCGCGTCGTTCCTCCTCCAGTACAACCAGGCGTTCCCCGACGACCGCGCCCGTCTGCCGAAGGTCTTTATCTCGCAGGCCACCCACTACTGCTGGCAGAAAAATATGGACCTCGTGGGCCTGGGGGCCGACGCCCTGGAGACGCTTCCGGTCGACGACCGGATCCGGCTCGATACCCACGCCCTCCGCGACCGTCTCCACGAGTGTATGGAAAATGAGCAGCCCGTTCTCGGGGTCGTGTCTATCGTGGGAACCACGGAAGAGGGCGCAATCGACCCACTGCACGAAATCGAAGCGGTCCGCACGAACGCGCAGCAAGAAGGACTCACGTTTTGGCATCACTGCGACGCGGCATTCGGCGGCTTCTTTGCCTCCATGTTTCCGAAGACGGACGAGGGCGACTTCGTGCCGCCCACGGAGCTGGATCGGGGCCTGGTCGAAACGGATCGGCAGCCGGGACTTCTCCCGGAGGACGACGCGGACGCACTCACGACGCTGGGGCAGACCGACTCGATTACGATTGACCCCCACAAGTTTGGCTATGTGCCGTATCCGGCGGGCGCCGTCCTCTTCCGCGACTACCACGTCCGCGACGCCATTGCCTACAAGGCGCCCTACCTGGCCGACGAGGACCAGTCCGGCTTCGGGGGCTTCCTGGGCCAGTGGACCCTGGAGGGCTCGCGCCCCGGCGCCGCGGCGGTCAGCTGTTACCTCTCGCAGGAGCTCGTCCCCCTGACGCCGGAGGGCCACGGTCACTTCATGCGCAACTGCATCGAGGTCAATCAGGCACTGGTGGACGCGTTGACGGATCGCTTTGGGGAAGAGACGACCGCCGAGCTTTCAATCCGCCCGTTTCACCCGCCCGAAACGGTGGCGTTCTGCTTCGTCGTCGCCCCCGATCAGGACTTCGAGAGCATCGAGGGACTCAACGAACTAACCAACCGCATCTGGCAGCGGATGACGGTGGACGGCCGCGAGGACATCAATCAGTACTCCTTCCTCCTCTCCCGCACCGAGATCGGCGTGGCCGACTACGAACATGTGCTAAAGGACCTGCTCCCGCCGGACGTCCTGGCGAACGCAGTTGCCGACGACGCTTCCCTGACGCTCCTGCGCACCTGCCTCATGAACCCGTTTCAGGCCGACTGGAACGCTGAGGAGAACGGCCCCTTCGCCGAGCGGCTGGCCGACTTCGTGTACGATGTTGCGGTGGACGAGTACCTGAAACAGGTGGTTCCTCCGGTTCCCCGCGGCGACACGGCACGCCACCCAATTTTGGTGGTGGAGCAGTCCCCCCGTGCACAGAACGGACTGGCCCGCTACCTCGAACAGGACGAGAAGATCGTGGCCCACTTCGACGTGCGTTCGTGCAGCGCCGCCGACCTACCGACGGCCCGTGAGAATGGGCAGCTGTCGGCGACCCGGGACGTGGTGGTGCACCTCGACGCGGACGCGCCCAGTCGCATGGTCCACCTCCTGCAGGACCTCGTGGCGGACCACGGCCTCTCCCCGGATCGCCTGACTGCCGTCGTCACCGGCACGGCTGAAGGGGCCGACGTGAGTCAGCGCCTGGTCGATCTGGGGCTCTCCGCCCCGTCGATCATTACCGAACATGAGCTGGCGACCGGAGCGCGGCGCCTCATCATGCAGCTCAGCACGCGCCAGGCCGTTGCGGGCGCGGCGTAGGAGATAGCCTCTGGTGTGCGTACTCCCGTCCCAGGAGTTCAAACTGCGGAGATGAACACCGACTCCTCCGGGTTCCTTCCCGTCTCCCCTCAACGCTGCTCGCGCCCGCCCCCCCTCACAGAGCCTTCTGTAGGATTGCGAGATCATCCACGAGACGCCTCATTTTCTCGCTAAAAGGCAGCCGCTCATTTTCGGTAGCAATCCTAGATTGCCTTCGTCCGGGCGGCCACTTCTTCAAGGCCGGAAGGAGGGTCCGGTCGAGCCTTGAATTGGTCCCCTGATCGGTTGCATCCGGCGATTAATCTCACGAAGTCACACGGGCCCCGCGTCGACTCATTCTCATCGGTTTTTTTAACCTGTTCGTGATCTTGTCCCCCAGGGAGACGGTAATATCGAACGATGCACCCGGACACAAAAAGTCATCGTCGGAAAATTTTCCGATTGGGGATCGTCGTGCACACGGCTGCTCTCCCATTTTCCCCAAAACGGACTCGGGCCCTGGCGCTCCTGCTTCTCGCCGCGCTCGGCCTGCAGGCGGTGCCCCTCCAGCCGGTCGTTCAGCACCTCCAGCATGGCGCCACGCATCAAGAGTGCACGCATCCGAAGGGCGTGTGCCCCATGAATCCAGACGGGCCGTGTGAGTGCGACCACGACACGCCCTCTCCGGCCAACGAGCCCACCCTGGAAAGCTGCACGGAAGACAGCCCGACGGCACTCCGTCACCTCGCTCTGTCCGAATGGGTCTCTCCCCCGACCGTCACCGTCCCGGCCCCCCGTCTAGTCACGCACTCTCCTTCTCCCGACCGTCTCCTCCTATCGTCGCAGCGGACCGGAGATGACGTCTTCCGTCCTCCACGAGTAGAGGCTGAGCGGCCTGCCCGGACCCTGCAGGCCGTCCGTCCAGCCTGAGTGACATCCCGCGCGGTATGGGTTCCCCGCGCGGACCAACGAATCTGTGGAGGAACGCTATGAAACCACTACGAGCATCCTATATCTTCGTCGTCGTTTTCGTCATTTTCGTGGCCGGAGCGGGGCCCGCATTCGGTCAGTCCACGGGCACGGTGACCGGCCGCGCCAGCAACGCAGAAACGGGCCGCCCCTTGCCCGGCGTGAACGTGGTGGCCAAGGGCACGGAGCGGGGAGCGAGCACGGGGCCGGAGGGCCAGTTCACCATCGACGGGCTTGCCCCCGGCACGTACACCATTCAGGCCCGCTTCGTTGGCTACGCGCCCCGCTCGGTGGAGGTGGACATCTCCGCCGGGGAAACCACCCGCGTGCGACTGGCGCTCTCGCCGACCACGGTCGGCCTCGAGGCCGTCGAGGTGACCGCCTCGTTCAAAACCACCGAGGCCAG
This sequence comes from Bacteroidetes bacterium QH_7_62_13, assembly GCA_003023365.1. Classification (GTDB taxonomy): domain Bacteria; phylum Bacteroidota; class Rhodothermia; order Rhodothermales; family Salinibacteraceae; genus Salinibacter. Next base: position 22,530 of record PXTG01000032.1, read on the forward strand.
CGAGAAAATCCAGAAGGCTGACATCCAGGAGGCCAACGCCCGGACCTCCGGCGAACTCATGCAGACGATGTCCGGCGTGAACGTCGTGCGGCGCGGCCCCGTGGGACTCGACCCCGTCGTGCGCGGCCTGCGCGAGACGCAGGTGGGCGTCTACGTCGACGGCATGCGCACCTTCCCGGCGGGCCCGGCCCGCATGGATTCGCCGCTGAGCCACACCGGCCCCTCGACCCTGCAGAGCGTCGAGGTGGCCAAGGGCCCGTACGCCCTCACGTGGGGCGGCGGACAACTCAGTGCCATCCGCGCGGAAACGAACGACCTCTTCGGCGTCCCTCGGGGCGAGCGCCTCACCGGAGGGGTCGAAACCGGCTACGATAGCAACTTCGACTCCTACGACGTTACGGGCACCGCGAGCGGTCGAAGCGGCGCCGCCGCCTACCGCATTGACGGGGCCTACCGACGGGGACACGATTACGAGTCCGGAGACGGGCGAACGGTGCCCGCCGACTTTCTGAACCGGGAGCTTCGCGCAAAAGTCGGCTACAACCTCGGCGACGATCAGCGCCTGACCGCCGGAGGCGGCTATCAGCAGCAGGACGACGTGAACTACCCCGGCCGCCTGCTCAGGGCCGACCTCTTTCGGTCCGGGCGGGCGCGCCTGGGCTACGAGTACACCTCGGGGCAGGGCCTCGTGCGCTCCGTGAAGGCGACGGCGTACGGGTATCAGACCCTGCACACGATGGACAACCGGGAAAAACCAACGTTCGAGGCCGGCGGAATTAAGCCCGGCGTGCCGCCCAACCCGCTGCGCATCTCCGTCACCTCCGACGTCACGACGTTTGGCGGGCGGCTGGCGACGAAGCTGGTCCCCTCGCCCACCCTGCGCGTCACGGTGGGGGCCGACGGCTACCGGGCGTACCGCGACGCCGAGCGCCCCTTCAAGGTGGTGATGAACGGAGAACCGACGGTGCCCGGCTTCTACGAGAGCGACCAGATCTGGCCCGGCGTGTCCATCGCCGACGCGGGCGTCTTTACGCAGGTCACGCGCCTGCTGGGCGACGTGGAGGCCACCGGCACCGCACGCGCCGACGTCGTCTGGGCCGGGGCCGACGAGGATCAGGTCACCGATGTCTACCTCGACGTCGCCGAGCCGGGCCCCGGATCGATCGATGCAGGCGCGCTCGACCAGCAAGAATTCAACGTGAGTGGGGCCCTGATGCTCACTGCCCCGCTCTCCCAGGCGTGGTCCCTCTCGGTAGGTGGCGGAACGGCCGTGCGCACCGCCGACGCGCTGGAGCGCTTTTCCGACCGCTTCCCCGCTACCAAGTCGCAAACGAGTGCCGAGTTTATCGGCAACCCGCGCCTGGACCCGGAGCGCTCCTGGCAAGGAGACGTCGAGCTTGAGGCCCGCTACGACCGCGCCTCGTTCCACGTGAGCGGCTTCGCGCGACACCTTTCCAACTACATCACCCTTGAGATCGCCCCCGACGTGGACCCGATGCTGCCCCTCCCGATCTTCAAGAAGAAGGGCCCGTTCCGCTACGCCAACGGGACGGCGACGTTCTACGGCGGCGAGACCTCGGCGTCGGTCGCCGTGCTCCCCTCCCTCACGGCCCGCCTGAGCGGCAGCTACCTGTGGGGGAAAAACGGGGAGACCGATCAACCCGCCCTGGGCGTGGCCCCACTGCAGGGGGACCTGACGCTTCGCTGGGAACCGCCCGCGCGTCGGTTTCACGTCGAAAGCACGCTCCACGCCACCGCCGGGCAGGATCGCGTGGCGTCGGTGCTGGGCGAGACCGAAACCGACGGATACGCCACCTGGGACCTCCAGGGCGGCGTTGAACTGGGGCACGGTGTGTCGCTGGGGGCCGGGGTTGCCAACCTCACCGACACCGATTACGTGAACCATCTGAACGCGAAAAACCCTTATTCCGGAGCTCCGATTTCAGAACCGGGACGCGTCTTCACGACGACTCTGACGGTCGATTTTTGACCCGACGGGTCGGTGCACCGTCTATTCAGAGGCAACGAATGGGCGTCGGAGGACCTAATCCGGACCGTGGGGCAGGTTCTAAAGGTTTCTGGCCACGGTCACGCTCGTTGTTCCATTGACCGAGGGAGGTCCGAATGATTCAATGGCTCGCCGCCGGTCTCGCCTTCGGGTTCCTCGGCAGCGTGCACTGTGTGGGTATGTGCGGGCCGCTGGCGCTGAGCCTGCCGGGGGACGATCGGCCCCGGGATGTTTTAGGCCGAGCGAGTCCTGTACAACGTGGGCCGGGTGGTGACCTACTCCCTGCTCGGGGTACTGGTGGGCCTGGCCGGGCGTGTTGTGACTCTTTCGGGCATCCAGCAGGCCCTGTCCGTCGGCGTGCTGATGATTCTCGTAGCCGCGGTGCCCTGGGTGAACCGACAGGTCCGCACGGTGGAACAGGCCCCGTCGGCGTTTTTGGAGCGGGTGATGGCCCCAATCGGCACCTTCTACCGGACCGGCGGCCCCACTGCAATGCTCCTGGTGGGCTTGCTGAACGACCTGCTGCCGTGCGGCTTCGTCTACGCGGCCCTCAGTACCGCCGTCACGGCCGGCGGCGTGGCCCTGAGTACCGTCTTCATGATCGGGTTTGGACTGGGTACCGGCCCCGCCATGTTGAGCGTGAGTCTGCTGGGCCGGGTCGCCGGGTCAACACTCCGATCGCGACTCCGGGCCCTGGTCCCTGTCGGGCTGGCACTGGTCGGCCTCCTGCTCATCCTGCGCGGCCTCGGCCTGGGCGGCCTGATCAGCCCGGCCCTCGGATAGAAACGAGTAGGAACGCCCCGGCTCTTTCCAGTGGGCTGGTGCCGTCTCATACCAATTACCGAGTTTGATTGTGCGCTTTTCTACGGAATGCCTGGAAAGAAAAGGTCGTAAGGCGCGCCCCGCGACGGTCCGTGCCTTCTTCGCAGAACGAGAAGGTGCCCAACGATCTTCGGTAGCTTACATCAGGCAACTCCATCGGGAAAGAGTCATTCCGAGCGAAGTGCACCGAGGTCGATGCGCCGAAGCCCCCCTCGCCAGCTCCCCGCACCCCCTCTCCCACACCCCATTCTCCCACACACCCTCCCCTTGACACCTTCTTTACGTTCCGTATCTTAAAGATCCGTTCGTCCGGCGACGCCGCTGATTGAGACGCGTCTGGACGACTCGTCGTCTTCCCCGACTACCCGATGAACCCATGACCGTCTCCTCCACCCCCGACATTCGCAACGTTGCGCTCGTGGGCCATCAGGGCAGCGGAAAGACGCTTCTGACCGAGGCGATGCTCCACGCCAGCGGCGCGGTCGACCGCCTCGGCGCCGTCAGTGAGGGGTCCACGGCCAGCGACTTTCACCCGAGTGAGCAGGAGCGGGAGATGTCAATCTTCACCTCCCTCCTGACTGTCGAGTGGAACGGCCGCAAGGTCAACCTCCTCGACACCCCGGGATACTCCGACTTTTCGAGCGAGGTGATCGCGGCGATGAAGGTGACCGATACGGCCCTGCACGTGGTGGACGCCCGGTCGGGGGTCGAGGTCGGGACGGAGGCGGGATGGTCCTACGGAGAGCAAATGGAGACCCCGTCGCTCTTCGTCATCAATCACATCGATCACGGGAGCGCCGACTTTCGTTCGATTGTGGAGGAGATTGAGACTCGCTTCGGCCCGGGGACCACGGTCGTTCAATTCCCGGCGGGCGAGGGGTCCCGCACCCTCGTTGACGTGCTCCGTATGAAACAGCTCTACTATCCGGAGGGAGAGACGGAGCCGGAGATTCAACCGATCGACGATGCCTTCAGGGAGGAGGCCGTTGAGCGACACGAGACCCTCGCCGAGGACATTGCCGCCAGCGACGAGGATCTGATGGAGACCTACTTTGAACAGGGCGAACTGACGACGGAGCAGATGCGGGACGGCCTCCGTGCGGCGATGATCAACCGGGACCTCTTCCCCATCTTCGTGACGAGTGCCGCGGAGGGGGTGGGCGTCTCGCGTCTGATGGACGTCATCGACGAGGTGTGTCCGTCCCCCAATGCCCGTCCGGTGGAGACGGAGGACGGGGACACGCTCATTCCAAACCCGAAGGCCGACACGGTCGCCTTCGTCTACCGGACGATGGAGCAGGAGCATGTGGGCGAATACTCGTTCGTCCGCGTCTACGACGGCACACTCGCGTCCGGCCAGGACCTGGAAAATCCGGCCACCGGGGCGACCGAGCGCATCGGGCAGATCTACGAGATCAACGGCGAGGAGCGAAACAACGTCCCGCGCCTGGTGGCCGGCGACCTCGGCGCCCTCGTGAAGTTGGAGGACACGAACACGAACGATACGCTCCGCGCGCCGGACTCGTCGGTCGTCATCCCCCCGATCCAATTTCCCCGCCCGCGTTACAGCATGGCCGTGGAGGCCACCGAGAGCGGCACCGAGGACAAGCTCGCCCAGGGGCTTCACCAGGTGACGGCCGAGGATCCGTCGCTCCGCTACGAGCACGACGCCATCCTCAATCAGCTGACCCTCAGCGGCCAGGGAGAGATGCACCTCCAAATCGCCAAATCTCGAATTCGGCGCCGGGCCGGGGTTGAGGTCCGATTCATCCGTCCCCGAATCTCCTACCGCGAAACCATCGAGGACCGGGCGACGGCCGACTACCGGCACAAAAAGCAGTCGGGCGGGGCCGGGGAATTTGCGGACATTTCCCTGCTCGTGGAGCCGGTCGAAGGCGCCTTTGATCCCCCCGATTCCGTAGACGTGCGCGGCGAAGAAACCGTCGAGACGGACTGGGGCGCCGAGGTCCACTTCGTGGATGCCATCGTCGGCGGCGTGATCGACATGAATACGTTTTTCTCCTCCATCCAGAAGGGGGTGCTCAACGTGATGGAAGAGGGGCCCGTGGCCGGTTTTCCCGTCGGTGACGTCCGGGTCTGCATCTACGACGGCGGCATGCATCCGGTCGACTCCAACGAGGCCGCGTTCAAGCGCGCGGCGAATCAGTGCTTCAAGCAGGCCTTCAGTCGCGCCAATCCAGTGCTGCTGGAGCCGATCCATAAGGTAACCGTTACCACCCCAGACGAGTACACCGGCGACGTCATTAGCGACCTCAATACGCGCCGGGGGCGCATCCAGGGCATCAACACGCAGGGGAGCCTCCAGAAAGTCAACGCGGAGGTGCCGGAGGCAGAACTTCACAAGTACTCGACCACCCTCCGCTCCGTCACGCACGGGCGCGGCCTGCACACCACGCAGTTCAGCCACTACGACGCCATGCCGACAAACGTGCAGGAGGAGGTGGTGGAAGAGGCCACGGCTGAGGCGGCAGCGTGAGTTGTCGTGGATGCATCCCCCTCCGTCGGTCATCTCCCCCTCGCACATCTCCCCGGGCACAGGCCCGGACGGTGGAGACGTTCGCTCTTCAGTTTCAGGACATTGGTCCAATGGACCAGAATAGCGAGACGGTCGGGAACTCCCTTTGATTCCCAAGCTTTGAAGTGGAGCACGGAGTTCGAGGGGGAGCCCGAGAAGATGAGCGGAAACGATATCGTCAGAAAATCGCTTGCGGAGATTGCCCGTGAGATCGAACCCTCCGGGTCCGGCTCGGATTGGGCACGGGTTGAGAGTCTGTTTGGTGGATTGATGTGCAGCCGAGACACAGTGGTCGAAGCCGCAAAAAGGTGCCCAAACGAGCCCTGTAGTGGAACTACCGGGCAA
>PXTG01000033.1 GCA_003023365.1 Bacteroidetes bacterium QH_7_62_13
TGCAAGGCTCTGAAAAAGCTGGTTTCGCGTCAAGCGTCGCGAATATGGCTGAACGCAACGACGATACTAGCCATAGACCCATCGCCTCTGACGGCTTCACAGAAAAACCACTGCTGTCGAATGTGCGAGGTGCCAAGATTGAAATCATTTCTCGGGGCGGAGGGGAAGCGAGGGCTTCGGATGGCGCTTTCTCTCAAGCCGAGAGGGGACTACCGGCTGCTTTGTTCTTCAGCGATGGGTCCGACCGAGAGCGTCCACACGTCGCCCTGTTCATTCGTGATCCGGAGCGTGGACCCGTCGTCCCACGTGATGGCCTCGGCCTGCTTCGTTTTGTCTGCGTCCAGGTTGAAGCGACGCGGCTTCGTGGATAGCCACTTGTCTCCCTCTGCTGGGCGGGGAAAAAGCCAGAGCGAGCCATTCCCGAGGACGGCGAGCCACGTCCCGTTCGGGGATAGGGCTGCGGCGGTGGGAGGGGGAATCGTCTTGTGGCGGTCTACCAAGACAAGTTCGTTGACCTGTCGCGGGCGTTTCGAGTCGAGTCGATACAACTTCGTCCCTGCAGTGAGCTGGTTGATCTGCCGGTCGGCCCGGTGTTTCGTCAAGAGGTAGAGGGTGCCGTCGTCGACGAAGAGGGACTCGGCGTCAAAGTGCCACTTGTTGGCGGGGACGTCCTTCTGGTCGGGATAGGCGATGGGGATGTGTCTGAGGGGCCGCGTACGGCGGTCGTAGAAATAGGGCTCCCGAATCACGTAGATGCCGAGGTCGCGCCGGGCGTTGCCGTTGTTGCCGATATCACCCAGGTAGAGGACGCTGTCTTCCACCGCAATATCTTCGTAGTCGATGTGAGCAGCGGCGCCGAGCTGCACGCCGGGCCACGGCGGACGATCACTGGTATCGGCCGCGGGACCGGTTGCGTAGGTACTCGTTTCCCAGGGGGGTACGTGCACGCTTCCTGTACTGTCGATGGGGAAGAGGCGCGGCTCGTCGCCGCTGTCGTTGTGCACCCACCAGACGTTGTCCTGCCACCGGCTCCGCACGATGCCGCTCATCTCGTCGACGGGGGGATGAACCACGCGGCCTGTGCGCGCAAGAAGCGAGTCTGCGGCTTGTCCTGACGCGTCACACAGAGCGAGTGGTAGAAACAATAGGAAAAAGCCGACGCTTTTTGCCTGGATCGGAGAAGAGAGCATATCCATGTGCGGGTGGATTGGGGGGATCTGACGGTTTCAATGTGGCAAGGTAAATGGGGACGACACCCATAAATACCACTACCCGGCGGGGACACCCGCCGGGTAGCGTACCAAACCGATCCAACGTCGTCGAACGCTCTACTGAGACACAGGGGTAACTGTAACTTCGATAACGTCGGTCAGGGGAGAAGCCCCGATGTTCGAGGTAAGCCGATCCACCGTTCCATCCTGCGAAGGACCTACGTCCGAACTTGGCTGACGCGGCGCCTGGTTGATCCCCACACCCGGCTCTTGATCCGCCTCAGTGCGGGCGTCGTAGAGGCTTAGTTCGGCGGTTTGTGTTCCGTCGATCGGATCACCGTTATCGTCAAAAAGCGGCAGTCCAGCCGGCTTGAACGCGTAGAAGTAGTCGTTCGACTGGATATGCATCGTGACGATGGAGAGGCGATCCCCAGGTGCTTCCTTGCTGGGCGGAGACGCGTTCACCGTGAAGGTGATCTGCTCGTTCTCGGCGTCGGTCGGCGTCGGCGGAAGCGGGCCGTTCCCGAACGTCCCCCCGTCGGTCACGGCGCCGGCCTCGCCGAGCGTTTCGGCCAGCGTAGCCGGCAGCCCGTCCTCCGCGATGCGCTCAATGCCTTCGGAGGCCTCTCGGTTCAGGCTAAACGGCTGAATGGCGTCGGAGTGTGCGGCGAAGGCCCCCGGAGACAGAGGGACCGAGATGCCCTGAGCCGCATCCAACTCGGCGTCGTGGTCTGCGGGATTGCCATTTTGGGCGAGGGTGGCGAGTCCGGCGCTGGCCGTGCTGTCGTCCAGCGTGATGAAGCCCGGATACCGCACGTCGTCTTCGGGGTTATCGTCGGGATCGCCGCCGGGGACCCGGTCAAAGTGAGCGGCGTAGGTGCCGCGAGAGAGCTCAATTGGGTCGCCGTTCTCGGCGGTGGCTCCCGTCTGGTCGGAAATGTTTTGGATCGTGACCGTGAACTCGTATCCGCCGGAGCTTTGGTCTTCCTGGCCTTCAATCGTCACCTCAATCACGTCCGACACGGCCGGGTACGTGGTGCCGTCCTCTTCGAGGGTGCCGTCGTCATTGTCGTCCGTGATCTCGACGATTTTGTCTCCGGCGTTTTCCGTCCCGGCGTCCCAGAGACGAATGTTGTCGGTGACGCTCACAGGTCCGTCAAGGCCGCGAGGAGTCCCGCTCTCGTCGAAGAGCGGAATGCCTTCGGGACGGAATGCATAGAAGGCGTCGGTCGACGGATCAAACCGGGAGGCAAAAGAGAAAGCAGTTCCGGTTTCCGGAAGTTCTTCCGGCCCGACCGTGAAGGCAAATTCCGCCTCTTCTCCGGGGTCAATGTCACTATCGAAAGCACCATCCTGCCGAAAGGTACCGTTTTTCGTGAGAGGAAGGAGGGGACCCGTGTTCTCCACGACGACCTCGAATCGTTGAGTTCCAATCGACACGTCGCGACTCGTCGATTGGGTCGTGCCGTCCGCCCCCTCTACGGTCAGGGTTACGGTGTACGTGCCGGGTTCGTCGTACGTATGCTCTACTCCCTGTCCGTTGGCTGTTTCACCATCCCCAAACTCCCAGGTTCGGCTTTCAATCTCGCCATCCGGGTAGCGACTGCGGTCCCGAAAGTTAGCCGTCGAGTTTGTGGTTTCGACTTCAAAGCTGGCGACCAGCTCGCCGTTATCGGTGCTGCTATCACACCCTACGCCGAAAATGCCGAGGCTGAGGGCAAGAAACGTTGCGATGATGCTGTATCGAGTACGCATGGGAATCGATCTTTATGTGGGGATTCGCGCAAGTCTCCGATCGTGATGGGCCTTTTTCCTCAGTGCCCCCGACCCGGACACGTCTGGATCCGGGCCGGGGGAATGAGGTCGATCCGTCGGTTAGAAGTTGTAGCGGATCCCGAACTGGACCTGATACTGAGAACTGTAGGAGGAGCCCGTCCGAATCTGATTGAAGATATCTCGCTGATCAATCGTACGGACCTCGTCGGCAACACCATCGCCGTCGGTGTCAACGGCCTCGTCGATAACTTCCTGGGCCGTGTACACGGGCGTGTACTCGCCATCCTCCGTTTCTGTAAACTCACGGAAGGAAGTCAGACTCACCTGACTGGAGTTGAAGTATCGCCGACCCCAGCTATCCTGGCCCACGATATCGCCAAGGAGACTGGAGAAATTGAAGATATTTGCCGTGATTTCCACGCTTTGCTGCCGTCCCAAGAGCTGCTGGAACACCTGCAGTCGAAGGTTGAGGTCAAAGACGCTCTCCCACGGAGTCCGATCTCCGTTTCTCTCGGCGTAATCGCCCCGCTGCTGGCTCAGGTAGTCGTTCTCGCTGATGAACTGGTCGAGCGCCGCGGCCTGCTGTTCCGGCGTGATGGCAGGCTCGTCATCAGGATCTACCTCTCCGAAGGTGAGCTGGCTAGCGGATCTGGGAACGTACAGCAGAGAGTTCGAATCTCCCCGCTCCCGCACCATCACGTCACTGCTGCCGATGACGTAGGAGAAGGGACGACCGGACTGACCGTCGTAGACCAGTGTGGTCGTGAGGGCAAACCGGTCCCCCAGTTGCTGCCGGTAGGACAGGCGACCGATGATACGGTGGCCGGTGGAGAAATCTGATCGGGAAAGCCCGATGCTGTTGGCCCCATTGACGTGCTCGACCCCGTCCCAGAGCGAATTAATCTGGGAGGAGGTGCCGTCGTTCACCACGAACGCATCTCCGTAGGTATACGACACATCGGTTCGGAGGCCACTGTTCTCCGTCACGATGCCCTCGAAGGTTTTCCGGAGTCGACCGGTCACGTTGTAGGAGTACCCTCGGCTTGTATTCCCCACGCGGTGAATGTTCGCATAGCGCGTGTCAATCCGCTGGTCGCCGGCTTCGGTGTACTCGCTTTGTCCCGGCCCATACTCTTCCGGAACCCAAATGGGCCGATTGTCAGGTCCATCGAGGGTTTCGTTGGGGGGGCGCAAGTTGACATTCGTGACGAGAACGTTCTTGAGGGTGTTGCTATATTGTGCCTCGAACGTTCCCACGAAGCCGCCACCCAGCTCCTGATCCAGGCCGAGCGAGGATCGCCAGAAGCGTGGATTGTAGTACTCCTGCTCGAACATTTCGAGACGCCCACTGGGAATGAGGTCCGTGGGATCGCGGCCCGAGAAGTCAGATACCGTTAGGCCGTTCTGGGGGTTCGGCCGGAACTCGTTGAACCCAAACTCGAAATCTACAGTCCCCGTGTTTGTACCATTGTTAAGGTACATTCCACCGGGCCAAACGAAGGGTTGTCGGCTTGTAAAGACCCCGGTTCCTCCACGAAGCTGCGTCTGTTCGTCACCGAACACGTCGAAGTTGAATCCGAAGCGCGGGGCCCAGTGAAGTACAGGATCCGGGGTGTCACCTGGGCGGGCACCATTCATCGAGTAGTAGTTCTCTATAGCCGGAACGGTGGTGTTGCGCGGGTTCAACTCGGGGGCGGCGTCGTCCGGAACCGCTGGATTCTCTCGGTTCGCGTATGCCGGTTCGTCTAGGTAGACGGGCACGTCAACTCGCACGCCTCCGGTCAGGGTCAGTCGATCACTCGCCGTCCACTCGTCCTGGACGTACAAGCTCGTGTTTAGGGCCCGGAATGCACCTTCTGCACTCGTCCCGTCCCCGATGATCTCCTGAAAACCACTCTGGCTCGGGTCATTGTCCACCAGTGAGAATCCGCGTGCAAACACGGACGGTCCGATTTGGGCGTCGACACCGTTGCACTGACTTCCCGGGTTCTGGATCGACGCACAGACGGTTTCTCGGAATTCGTCGACTGCCGTCCCATTGTCGTCGTTGTCCAGGAAAATGTACCATCCGTAGTTGAACGGTACGAACCGGTTGGCGAGGTCGTAAAGCTCGTTGTGAGTCCCAACCGTAACGGTATGGTCACCGAGGAAGAAGTCAAAATCATTGGTCAGGGTATAAACTTCCTGCTCCAGGAAGTTGACCGTAGAGAACGGTTCGCCCCCGAGGTTAATCTCGCCGCCGCCGTCGTTGATGTCGACAGTGGGAAACGGCTGCCCCAGATTCGTATCCCGGTCGTCCTCCACGTTCTTGTAGCTGAGAATCAGCTTGTTGGCGTAGCCATCGCCGAACGTACTGTTCAACTCCAAAGCCGCGATCTGCGTCGTATTGGGAAAGACCTCGTTGCGGCGTCGCCCCCGAAGGCGTCCACGTTCTCCGAATTCGAGTAGCTGTACCGGGCCGCAAGCCGGTGATTCTGACTAATATTCCAGTCAATCTTTCCCAGGAACTTGTTGCTCTCCAGGGTGGTCTCTTGGCCGCGGTACTCACCGGGACTGTACCGATCCCCGAGCGTTCCATCTATGAAGTTGAGAAGATCGTTTACGTCACTCTCCGATTGAATGGCCGTCCCCTGGAAGTTGTCGAATCCGCCCTCGAACGGCTGAGGGGACGCCTCCCGGTTAAGGTCGAAGTTGACGAAGAAGAACAGTTCGTCCTCGACGATAGGGCCGCCGAAACGTCCCACGTACCGCTCATTCGTAAACTCCGGAAAAGGAGCGCTAGGCAGGTCCTCGGCGAAGTTCTCGTCGCGGTACTGAAAAGCAAACGACCCCTTGTATTCATTCGTGCCGCTCCGGGTCACAGCGTTGATGGCCCCACCCCCGAAATAACTCTGCGTAACGTCGTACGGGGAGATGTCGATGTTGAACTGCTCGATGGCGTCGACGCTGATCGGGGTTGCGCCGGTCTGACCTCCATCCGTACCCTGCGCCGACAAACCGAATACGTCGTTGCTTACAGCACCATCGATGAAGATCGAGTTGTACCGGTTGTTCTGGCCGGCAATCGAGATCGACGATCCGTCGTCATCGTTGTTGCCCACGACGGCCTGCGGCGTAAACCGGGCGAAGTCGGCGATGGAGCGGTCGATGGTAGGGGCGGTCTGAATCTCATCTTCCGAAATGTTGGTGGATAACCCCTTTCGCTGCTCACTGAAGATGGCACCCACACCCTCAGCGACAACTTCTATCTCATCGAGCTCCTGCGTTTGCTCCCGTAGCGTAAACTGGAGCTCGCGCGTCTCCCCCAGATCGAGTTGAAGATTCGTCTCTTGCTTCGACTGATAACCCACAAACGAAGCAGTCACGGTGTATGGACCGCCGACTCGGACATTCGCCAACGTGAACTGGCCGTCCTCATCGGTCGAACTGCCGTACTGTGACCCGCTTGGCTCGTGCACGGCGACGACGTTCACTCCCGGGAGGGGGTCGCCGTTTTCATCGACGACTGTTCCGCGAATGTTTGCCGATGTTACGCCCTGGGCGTGTGCCGCCAAGGGGGCCAGTAGCAGAGCCGCAAGAAAAAAGATTGGTATCGTAGCCCAACGTTTCATGGTGTGTGTCCTGATCAGATTTTACGTCGTCGAGTGGTGGAGGAGATTGACGGAGCCGTTTTGTCAACTCGTCGTGCCCCTCGTTGCAGTGTGGCGATTCCCGAACTGACTTCCGTCAGCGCGTTCGCATTGTAGGTCAATCGGCGCAATTTTTCCATTGCCTATTGCCCCAATCTCTGGTTCTCGCACTGGTTTCAAGTCGAGATAACGGTTTCATAACCGAAGATAACGCGACTGTGAAATTTTTCCCGATTCAGTCACTTCAGCGCGTTGGACCATCGTCCAGGCGCATCCGAGCCATCTGTACTTCCGACGGGTGCGATGGATTGTCTCGGCCCACCCAGACACCGTAGAGGTGATTCCCGCTCTGTGCCAGTTTCGGAAAGCCCACGTGCCGGGACGCGGACGGCAGGGCGGCCAGGGTTGAGACGGGGGAGAGGCTACGGTCGGCCCGGACCGCCCGCACCTGGACCTGGCCGCGACTCTCCGTCGTCCCCAGCCAGCTCACGACGGCTGTTCCGTCGTCGAGAAGAACGGCGTCGACGCGTCCCTGCGTGTTCCCCTCGGCCACGACGACCGGATCGGTGAAGTGGCGGCCCCCGTCCGTAGAGAGCGCTGCTTTCACGCGGGGCGTGCCGCCCGCCGCCGTGAACCAGGCCGCCACCACGGCCTCTCCCTCGCTTGCCAGCGCCGGCCCGTTCACCGGGCAGCCCTCGATGTTCCAGTCATCGGTGTGCAGTCGGGTCGGATCGGACCACTGTTCCCCGTCGAACCGGGTGACCGAAATATCACGGACCTCGCCGTCGGAGCGGTCCCGGTAGGCAAGAAGCGCTTCGCCCCCAACCCGCACGGCACTCGTGGCACAGCACTCGCAGGTGCGTCCGTCGACCCGATGCCGCTGCGTGACCGTCCCGCTCGCGTCGAGTACGGCGCTGCGGAGGGTCATGTCGCCCTGTCCGTGCCCGTCGCCGGTCATGTTGCGCCCATCGAGCCAGATGGTTAGGAGCCGGTCGTCCGGCCACGGGACGAGAGAGACGAAGCCGTGCTCCGTGGGGGTGCCGTCGGCGTGAGGCGTGACGGTGTCCTGCCACGTGCCATCGCGGGTTCGCTGGGTGACGCGGACGGCGTAGGCGAGCGACCCCGAGCCGTTGCTTTCCAGTACGTGCGCGGCGGCGCGTCCGCCAGGCAGGGGGCGGACCGAGGGCAGGTCCGCCCAGTTGACGAACCAGTCCGTGCTGGTGGTGACGGTAACGGGGGCGCTCCAGGACGTGTCGGCGAGGGTGGCGTAGCGGAGCGCGTGGGTACTATCATCGACGGGGTCGAGCCAGCTCATCCACACGGTGCCGTCCGGTGCCGTGTAGAGGCGCGGTTGACCGCTCCCAGGGGCGACGGGAGGGTCCACGCGTTCGCCGACCGGTGGGGAAGATGCTTCGTCCGACCCGCATCCGACAGTGAAAAGGAAGGAAGCGAGAAGGAGCACTCCAACCTTACATGCTCTCACGGTAATGTGCATCTGTGTTCAGGAAGGGAAGCGGGTGGACGTTCGGGCGAACAGCGACCCGGGCGTGAGTTCAGTTCCTGGGTCAAGCCTGCTTCATCTGAGGCGAAAAGCAGAATGGCAAACTGTCGGCCAGAGCGAGAGGCGTCAAATCCATCCCACCAGTTGCGGTCCATCTGCTTCATCGCGAATCTTGTACGTTTCGGTTCATTTGGAACGAGAATCTATTTCGTGGCTCGTCCAGCTTCGATCCGATGGTCTCCTGGCCGTGCCCGCGAACGAGCATACATTTTGTAACCTGGTACAAACAATCTTGGTTGGACGGTCCCGCACTTGGAGGATCGCGGGTGTGCAAAAGCCATTTCCGTTTTATACCTTTGGTGGATCGAACGTTGGGACGCTCCTAATCCTTCGTTGAGTTCCGTACTGTAGACGCCTGTCGAGGAAGCTCTATACACCGTATGGAAATTCCCTCCCTACAGGGATTCGAACGCGAGCGCGGCTTGATGACGATGGAGAAGCCGTTGAAGGAGGAAGAGGAGGGGCAGTCCCTCCGGATTGGCGTACCCCGCGAGGTGGCGGACGACGAGCGTCGGGTTGCCCTCGCTCCGAGCGGTGTGGGCGTTCTCGTGTCCAACGGTCATGAGGTGTACGTAGAGCAGGGAGCGGGCCGGCAGGCGCACTTCCAGGACGACGAGTACGACGACTCAGGGGCCGAGCTTGTAGAGGCGCCGGATGACTTGTACGGCCAGTGCGACCTTATCGTGAAGGTTGGGCCGCCCGACAGTGAAGAAATGACCCTACTGCAGGAGGGACAGATTCTCCTCTCGGCCCTCAACTTGGGCGGGACCACGCCCGAGTTTCTGCGGCACCTGATGCGGATGAAGGTGACGGGCATCGGGTTCGAGTTCATCCGTGATCCCGACGGCACCTTCCCGCTTGTGCGCATGATGCACGAGGTTACTGGGTCGATGGCCATACAGGTCGCCGGTCGGTATCTGGAAAGCAATGAGGGGGGGAAAGGGGTTATGCTGGGCGGCATTTCGGGCGTGCCTCCCGCGACGGTGGTGATTTTAGGAGCCGGAGTGATCGGCGAATGGGCCGCCCGAACAGCACTCGGCTATGGGGCCAACGTCATCGTGCTGGATACGGAGCTCGGGACCCTCCGATCTCTCGAGCATTACCTTGACCGCAGCATCACGACCGCCATGGCCAGTGAGCAGTACCTGCGGAAAGCCGTCCGGTCGGCCGACGTGGTAGTGGGGGCTATCATGGCGGGGGGCGAGCGCTCGCCCATGTTGGTGACGGAAGAGATGGTGGCGAGCATGTCGCCCGGCGGTGTCATCGTCGACGCGGTGATGGACCAGGGCGGGTGTGTGGAGACGAGTCGGCCTACCACCCACTCGGATCCGGTGTATCGCCGGCACGACGTGGTCCACTACTGCGTGCCCAACATGCCGTCCAACGCGGCGCGCACCGCCAGCTACGCCCTTACGCACGTTCTTGTGCCCTACCTTCTGCACATCGGTGAGGCAGGCTCTATCAACGAGGCCCTGTGGCGCGACGAAGGGCTCCGGAACGGCACGTACGTGTACCGCCAGCACCTCACGAAGAAGAGTCTGGCGTCAATGTTTGGCATGAATCACCGCGACATCGAATTACTCATTGCGTCTGGCATTTAGGGAAGCGTGGGAGAGGAGGGCACGGGGAAAAAGAGCACCGGTCTCGTCTGATCGATGGATTGTGACAACCACCGATGGGCGTTCCCCTGTTCGTAGAAAAAATAGAAGAGACCCCGGCTCATTGTGTCTATACCTTCGGGGCGCCGGACGCGACGGTGGGCCGTGTTCGGGTCCACAAAGGGAACGGCGACGTAGAACTGTTGGAACTAGCCGAGATGGACGACGGCCCAAGTGAGCAGTTCTATCTCGCCCACCTCGTACCCCGCCTCCACGCCTACCACGACCGCGACACATACCCGTCGAACGATCAGTGGGAGGCGTAGCCGGACCCCGCTGCGTCCCGTTGCCCCAACGGCTCTCCCGTCTCCGTAACCGTCCCCTCGTACGTGTCTGTACAAAGAACGAAGGCGGGACGGATTCCAGACCGAAGGTGATGAGGGCGGCCCTTCGCTCATTTTTTGTTTTGATGATTTTTCGCGCAAGGGCCCCCCATTCCCAACGAATTCGTTGCGTTCACCGGAGGCGCCCGTTATTTTCGCCACGATTTGAATCAAAATGGAAACGGGCTTCGCCTTTCTTTTCGACGACGCTACAGTGACAGCATGGCTACCACGTCTGAAGACCGTGAGCAGTGGGGTTCGCAAATCGGGTTCATCTTGGCCGCGGCGGGGTCGGCCATCGGTCTAGGGAATGGGGGCTTTCGTGCTCATCTACCTCCTCTGCATCGCCTTGGTCGGTATGCCCTACCTCTTCGGCGAGCTTTCGCTGGGGCGCAATAGCCAGCGAAATCCGGTAGGCGCCATCAAATCCATCACGGGAGGCGGGTCAGCCTGGGTCCTGGTCGGTGGCTTCTGCGTGCTCGCCGGGTTTGTAATTCTGAGCTACTACAGCGTGGTGGCGGGCTGGGCCGTCGGGTATGCCGTGAAAGACATCATTGCCCCTTCGATGGGCTTTCAGGAATTCGCTGCTTCTCCGTGGCTGGTCATTTCCTTGCTCGGAGTCTTTCTTCTGTTCACATTTCTTGTCGTCCTGGGCGGTATCGAGGAGGGCATCGAACGGTGGGCCAAAATTCTTCTCCCCGTCCTCCTCGTACTGATTCTTCTCATCATTTTCCGGGCGGTGACGCTGAAGGGAGCGATGGAGGGGCTGGCGTTCTACCTCGTGCCCGACTTTTCGAAGATCACCTTCGAACAGGTGGTCGCCGCCCTCGGCCAGGCATTCTTTACGCTGAGCCTCGGCATGGGGGCGATGATCACATACGGCTCCTATCTTCCGAAGGAGGAGGACATCGTGGCCTCCGGGGCGTACGTTGTTATTTTCAATACGCTCATCGCCCTCATGGCGGGCTTCATGATTTTCCCGGCCATCTTCGCGATGGGGGCCGATCCCGAAACCGGACCGGCTCTCGTTTTTGTGGTGCTCCCCGAGGTCTTCGCCCAGATGCCACTCGGTGGGCTCGTGAGCTTCCTCTTCTTCCTCCTGCTCTCGATCGCCGCACTCACGTCGGGCATCTCCCTCCTTGAGGTCGTTGTCTCGTATTTCGTCGACGAGACGCAGTGGTCCCGTCAGAAGTCGGTCTGGATCGTCGGGACCGTCGTGTTTCTGATGGCCATTCCATCCGCACTCTCTCAGGGTGCATCTGAGGCGTTCAGCGACATGAGCTACCTCTTCGGAGAAAGTGGCCTCTTTGGCCAAAATAACTTTCTGGGCATCCTCGATTACCTTATCGGGAGCGCCGGCCTGGCCGTAGGTGCCTTCTTCCTAAGCATCTTTATCGGTTGGGTGTGGGGGGCTGACGTTGCCGCTGATGAGCTGGTGGAGGGAAGCAGTATTATGAATCAAGGCCTTGTCAACGCGTGGATATTCATGATGCGCTATATCATTCCGGTGGTCGTCCTGGGCATCGTGATGGGCTATGTGTTTGGGGTCCTGTAGTGTGTCCTGCGCGCCCGGTGGCTGTCATCTGCGCCTGGCTTGCCGTTATGGGGACGTTGGTTGGTCCGCCTGAGAGCCGGGGGAGGACTCTCTTTGCCCCTTCCCGCCCCGACTCGCTCACCGCCGCCGCCATGGCGTTCGAGGCGCGGTACGGGACGGTGCCAGCGGCCCCGACACCGCGCGACCGCTGGCTGGCGCGCGACAAAGCCCGACACGTTGTCTTTAGCGGGCTCTGGACGCTCTCGACGCAGTATGTGCTCGTCAACAAGGCCGACTGGTCCCAGGGCGACGCCCTCCCCGCCTCGATCGCCTCCGCCGCCACGGTTGGCGTTCTGAAAGAGCTTTACGACGCGTCCCAAATCACGGGGACGGCCAGTGGAAAGGACCTCGTCGCGGACGCGGTGGGCATCGGGCTGGCCGTGGGGATAATCACGCTGTAGGGCCGATTCCCGGTGCTGTGAGAAACCGTCCGGGAATCCCTCCGTCGTGGGCGGAAAGTCCGGCATCTCCCCGGGGGAAACGGAATCTCGACTGTCGTACTCGTCGAGGGCTTCCGTGATTTCGACGGGAATGCTGTTCGCAGTTCGAGAAAGTTGTCCGTGGAGGCCCGTACAGAGAACTGCTGAGACCGACTTGCCGGCGTTATCGCACGCGTCGTCCGTGGTCCCTCCTCCGAACTGGTGTTGCCAAGTGGAACAGGCCGGTTGCGGTCGGGGCGCACTGGGCAAAGCCGAGGCGATCACGTTCCGGACACAGGACGCAGGTCGGCCCGCTAACAAGTTCGACGCCGCCGGAGCTCGCAGCTAGAGGCTCAGCCCCTCAGGATTAGCCTCAAGACAAGAAAAGGGGCGAACCGGCACGTGCCGATCCGCCCCTCTCATCGTCGGCGTCGAGGAGCAATACGTTAGAAGGGGACCGAGAGGGAGACGCGCACGTCCCGTCCGGGGGAGAGGGCGTATCCCTTGTAGGTGTCCAGAAAGTCGCGGTACGTGGTGTCGAACACGTTGCGCACGGCCACGCGGAGGGACGGCTCCACGCCGAGGCCGAGTGCGAAGCGGCTTTCGGCGGACGCGTCGACCGTCGTGTAGGCCTTCGTGGAGGCCGTGCCGAAGGGGGGAGGACCGGACGTGTTATCGAACTGCGAGAACGGCTCCAGCGTGCTCGCCGCATCTTTGTCGAGCGAGTGCTTGAGGTTCACCTCTAGCCGGGGATTTCGAAGCAGCCCGGGGCCTTTCGGCGTCAGGTGGACGAAGCCTTCCACATTGTTGGCCGGAAGCAGCGGCAGGTCCCCATCCGACCCATCATCGCTGAGCCCATCGCCGGTCCCCCCGAGGACGGTGAACTGTCCCCCGAGGTGCAGCCACGGTTGCAGCTGCGTTTCCGCTTTCGCCTCGACGCCGGGGATCACGGCGTCGGTCTGGCTTGCCTCGTATATTGGGGGCCCCTTTCCTTGCGGCCCGCGGTTTTCGTTCGTGTTTTCCAGGAAGATGTAGTCGTTGATGGCGTTGACGTAGCCGGTCACCTCGGCGGTCAGGCGGTCGCGCCGGACCCGCACCGACACGTCGGCGCTGTAGGCCCGCTCCGGCTCCAGGGACGGGGTGCCGCGCTGGAAGGCCGCGACGCCGCCGTGAATCCCGTTGGCGTAGAGCTCGAAGATACTCGGGGCACGGAAGCCGCTGCTGAGGTTGGCGGCCAGGGCCACCCCGTCGGCCACGACCACGTTGGCCCCGAGGGCACCGGAGAGCGTAGCGTACTCGTTCTCCAACGCATCCGAATTGGTCGTCCGTTCATTCGGTTCTGCATCGATGGTGCGGAGGTCACCCCGCACGCCCGCATTGAGGGTCCACGGCGCCAGATCGATCTCCTCGAAGATGAAGAGCCCCACGTTCCAGGTGTCGGCGGTCGGCTGGAGCTCGGCCGGGCCGCGGGTGTTGGCGTCCTGGAGCTGCACCTCGGCCCCGAGCGTGCCGCTCACGGATCCGATCCCCGGGTGCACCACTTCCAGGCGGCCGGTGTAGATGTCCGTCTTCAGGTCCAGCGGGTAGTCGAAGTCGCCGTACCCACCGCCGTCCTCAATGTCGGAAAGGGTGGTGCCGGGAGCTCCCGACTGCCGGATGGAGGTCTGAAAACTGAGGCGGGGCCGGATCACGAACCCGTCGGCCACCAGATTGCCCTTCGCCACGAGGTTTCCGTGCTCCAGGTTCTGGCCGAGGCCGTTCGGTGGGTTGTTGGCGTTGCCCTTCGGCCCGCCGGTAGGCAGCAGAAAGTTGTGCCGGTTGACCCAGTAGTCGCCGTAGACCTGGGCGGTGCCGAAGTCCCCCTGCGTGCCGACCTGAGCGTAGCCGTTCCACTGCTCAAAGTTCGTGAACGGAATTTCGTCGGTGTACTTGGGGGGATTGAACGGACCGGGGCTCTTATCCTCCGCCTCGAAGAAGGTCTCTGCGTCGGGCGCAGTGTAATCGTCGGAGAGCCGGCGCTCGAAGCCCGCCCGGACGCCGACCGGACCGCGTGCGCCCTCCAGGTCCAGCCCCACGGCCCGCTCGTTGTTGTTCGTGAAGTACTGGGAGCGGAATGTGCCGCCGAGGTCGGTGTCATCCTCGCCGGCAGTGGGGGCGTCCTTGGTGAGGACGTTGATCGCGCCGCCGAGGGCGTCGGAGCCGTACTGGATGCTGCTGGGCCCGCGCACCACCTCGATGCGCTCCGCTTCGTTCGTGGACGTGGTGGGGAAGTGACGGACCCCGAACTGGTAGTACTCCTGGCCGATGCCGTCCTTGAGCACGCGGATGCGGTTGCCCGAAAGGCCGCGCAGGACCGGCTTCCCGGCCTGGGAGCCCGTCTGGATGGAGGAGACGCCCGCTACGCTCTCCGAGAGCATGTCGCCGAGGGCGGCGCTGCGGTCGGTGTCGAGGTCGTCGGCACCCAGCACGTCGACGCTCTGGGGCGTGGTGAGCGTGCTGCGGGCCCGGGCCGTGCCGGTCACGGTGACGCCCTCGGTTTCGAGCACGCGTTTCTTCAGCGACACGTTAATTTCGCGGGTCTCGCCGGCGTCGAGGGTCACTTTCCGAACAGTGGTCTGGTAGCCGACGAATCGGATTTCGAGGGTGTGGTCGCCGGGCGGCAGGCCCTCCAGGGTGTACGCCCCGTCGGGACCGGCGGTGGTGCCGCGCTGGAAGGAGACGTCGGCGATCTGGGCCCCCGGCAGCGGCGAGCCGGTCTGGTCGGTTACGGTACCGGTGACAACGCTGCGCTCCGACTGAGCGTGCGCGGCGGCGGTGAATAGAAACAAGAAAAGGAGAGTCGAGAGAATCGTGCGGAGAGACATAGAACGGTCGTAGGTCGATCCAAAGGACGAGAGGGTCCCGCGTGGGGAACGGGACGGGGCAGTTGCATAGACGGGACTCTCGTCTCGTATCGCGGGACGGATCAGAGTCCGACGGGCAAGACGCCCGAGGAAACGGCCGTCTGAGGAACGATCGACCGCATCTCAAGCGGCCATCGAACACAGACCGGTCGGATGAGGACTCCGTCCGGCCGCCGTACACAGCCAGCGCCGTTGGCTTACGTGGGACGACGGAGGCTGCGTCTCCCGCACCGGCAGGTGGGTCGAACGCGCGAGAACGGGACAAGGAAAGCCCGTTGTTCAGTCGGCGTCCGTCGCCAACTCAGCCGTGCAGGGCGGCGGGCGATACGAAACGGTCCCCGAGACGAGAAGGGGGACCGCGAATGAAGAGATCGGTGACCGTCTGCGCCGGTACGGCGCCCGAGGGGAGCACGGTTCGCGACGTGAACGCGCGAAATGGCCCCGCGTCCGGGGCGGGGGCGGGGGAGCCGACCAGGAGTCGACGCGTGCATATATCGCACTGGGGGGCGTCGGCGTGGGATCCCGGCTCGGTCCAGAGTGCGACCTCCGAGTTGTGGACCGCATCCGAGTGACAGGATTCGGCGGCGGCCGCAGCCTGCTCCACGGCA
Organism: Bacteroidetes bacterium QH_7_62_13; assembly: GCA_003023365.1. Lineage (GTDB taxonomy): Bacteria > Bacteroidota > Rhodothermia > Rhodothermales > Salinibacteraceae > Salinibacter. Next base: position 15,683 of record PXTG01000033.1, read on the forward strand.
TGCTGTACCTGATGCACCGCCGGTCCGAGGGTGCCACCCACCGCGAACGACGCGAGAAGCACCCAGGCCGAAATGTACCGGAGCCGCGTCATGGGAAGGCAGAACTCGTAGTCGGGTCGACGGATGGCTCAATGCTCGGGAGGGGCACTGGTTCCGAGCGGGACCTCCTTTGCTCTCGAATGAGCGGGATCGATCCGGAGCCTCCGCGAAGTGAACACACAACTCGATCAGCCACCGCCCGCGAACGAGGGCGCCGGGGCCACCGACGCCCTCGCGGGGAGATGATATGCTATTTCAGCTACTCATTCGAGGAGGGCGTCGAGCTGCTGTCCGCCGTCGCTGTCCAGGTGTTGTTTTGCCGGTCTGCGTCCGGGAGAAGCCGGTTTGGGTCGAGCTGCACCTTCTCCACGGTTCGGTCGGGAACCGTAAGCGTGTGGGTGCCCGACGTGAAGAATGCCTCCGTAGGGATGCGTCGTTGTTCGGTCGAGCCGTCCCCAAAGGTGAGAGAGACGGTGACCGGCAGCAGGAGATCCTTCTTCTGTGCCACCGTAACCTGGGTGGTGTCGTCCGTTGCGACGTTATCGATGGCCTGATCGCCCGTATCGGTTTCGTAGAACCAGCTGCGCCAGAACCAGTCCAGGTCCTCGCCGGTCACGTCCTCGATGGTGCGGAAGAAGTCGGACGGCTGCGGGTGCTTGTAGGCCCAGCGGTCGAAGTAGGCGCGGAACGCCTCGTCGAAGCGCTCGGGGCCCACCACGTACTCGCGAAGAAGCATGAGCCCGTTGGCCGGTTTCAGGTAGGCGAGGAGGCCGAGCGCCCGGTCCCGAATCTGGTCGGCGTGAGTCATGATGGGCTGATCGCCGTAGGGCGAGGGCATGAGGCGCCGAGCGATAATCTGAGAGTTGCGGCGCAGGCTGGCCCTGGGGCTCTGGTCGTAAAAGTCGGCTTCCGAGTACTGATTGAGGAACGTATTGAGGCCCTCGTCCATCCAGGCCCAGCGCCGTTCGTCAGAGCCGACGACCATCGGAAACCAGGTGTGGCCAAACTCGTGGTCGGTGACGCCGAAGAGGTCCTGCCCCCGCGATTCGACGTCGCAGAACACAATGTGCGGGTACTCCATGCCGCCCACCACGCCGGCTACGTTGACGGCGTTCGGGTACGGGTACGGCGCCAGGAAGTCGGAGTAGAATTCAATGGAGTGTTGCACGTACTCGGTCGACTCTTCCCACCCGGGGGCGTCTTCTGAGCCGAGGCCCTCCTTCGGATACAGCGATTGAGCGAGCACGGTGCGGTCGCCGGCGTCGGCCTTCGCCGCGTCCCAAATGAAGGCCTGGGAGGCGGCCCACGAGAAGTCGCGCACGTTTTCGGCCGTGTAGCGCCAGGTGAGCGGTCCGTCGCCGGCCGGCCGCGTCGCCTCGGTCCCTACCTCGTCCTCCCCGATAATCGTGACCGTTTCGCGGCTGTTGCGCGCCTCGCTCAGGCGGTCCCGCTGCGTCTCGGTGAGCACCTCCTCCGGGTTCTGGAGCCGACCGGTGGCGGTGACGATCATGTTGCGGGGCACCGTGATGCTGACGTCGAAGCTGCCGTACTCCAGGTAGTACTCGCCCTGTCCCAGGTAGGGCAGGTGATTCCACCCGTTGATGTCGTCGTAGACGTACATGCGGGGATACCACTGGGCAAGCTGGTACACGGTGCCCTGCTCCACGTCCAGCATGCCGTGCCGGTCGGCCCCAAACTCCGGAATTTGGAAGTTCCAGTCTAGCGTCAAGGTAACGGTGCCGCCCTTGGCGGGGAGGGCCTCCGAGAGGGGAACCATCAGGCGGGTTCCCTCGACCTCGTAGTCCGGTTCGGTCGTCTCACCGTCGCGCTCAACCTGCACGCTCGTCAGGGTATACCCCGCCTCGTCGAAGAACCCGCTAAACCGGGCGTCGTCCGGGACGACCTGGTCTCCCCGACTACCGGTCTGGAAGAAATTCTGCTCCAGTTGCACCCACAGACGTCGAAGCTCCTGCGGCGAGTTGTTGGTGTACGTAATCGTCTGGCGGCCCGAGAGCCGGTTGGCGGCGGTGTCCAGTTCCACGTCGATCTGGTAGTCGGCCTCGTTCTGCCAGTACTGATCGCCGGGGCGGCCGTCGGCGGCGCGGTACGCGTCGGCAGCGGGGAAGTCGACGGCCTCGAAGGACTCAAGATTGTGGTCGGGCACCTGCTGCGGAACGCCCTGGCCCATCACGGGCACAGCCAGAAGTAGGCCAACCATCGTCCAGAGGACAGTACGAAGGGGGGCAGTCATAAAGAGTACCGGATCGGTAAAACGAAAGCCTGAACGGTCGAAGTCAATGTAAGCGCTTTGGTTGGGAATTGGTACGAAGAGTGGATTAAAGGGACGGGAGAGCCGGCCGGAGGCCACCGATCCAAGCGCAAAGATTCTCGTGGTACATCCCGACCGTTCTTCTGGTCCTTCACGCCGGAATGGGGGGCGGGCCCCTCGCTTTTTTCTGTCCGTGGTGCCAATGAAGGATCTCGTGTCAGCAGGGCCCTGCGGCTGATCACCGGCGAGACCACACCGCCCGGTTGTCCGACGTCGAGAGCGATGCCTGCGACGTTTCTGATCGCGAAATGAATCTCCTCAACGTCACTGTCCGCGACAACGAAACGATTCCTTCCACTTTCTGGAGCAGGACGAGAATGCAGAGCAGGCCGACGCAGTGACTGCCGAAGTTGTCAACAGCGATGCCATGCTCATCGACCACAACGAAGGCACGACCAACGTAGACCCTGGGAGGCATACGTCGGCCTCGAAACGTCGGGGCCCCTTCTTCTAAAAGAGGCGGCGGCGCGAGACGCGTTTGTCCAGCCCCACCGAACGGGCGACGGTTTCGAAGTACGTCCGCCCCGAGATCGCAGAAGCGGCAATCATCGACGATATTTGGTTCGAGACGGTCGACTCGTAAATGGGCAGTGGGCCGGGGGCACACAACCCGCTGACTGTCTTCATTTTTTCTTGCCACCCGGGGGCTTGCATCTATCAGGCCTGGGCACCTCCTTGTTGGTGGTGACTGTTTATAACCAGTCTAAATAAGAGTTGTGACCCAGCGTTCAGGAATAAGCTCGCCCCTCCGCTCGATTGTAGCGAGGGGACTTGCCCTCCTCCTCCCATGTATCGTGCTGTTGTCGGCCTGCTCCGACGATCCCATCCTGGGGCCGACGGACGGAGAATCCGAGGAGGGGGGAAGCTACAGTGCGATCA
>PXTG01000034.1:0-5150 GCA_003023365.1 Bacteroidetes bacterium QH_7_62_13
ACGGTCGACCGGGCGGTGGCCCCAAACGATCGTCCCCTGATCTTCGACGGATTTCGGGGTCGCGTCGACCTCCAAGGGGGCGATGCCGAGACGGCCACCGTCCAGTTCGTTCGCCAGGCGCGGGGAGAGGATGCCGAGACGGCCCGAGGCGTGCTTGAGGACGTGACGGTATCGGAGGAGGGAAGCGAGCAGAACTACACCTTCACGATGGAGGCAGGGGGAGGGGCGTACTCGGCCGTGGACGTGAGCGGTACGGTTCCTCGGACCACTGCCTTGGAGGTGAACTTGTCCAGTGGGCCGGTAACGATCGCGGACGTCGATGGACCGTTGACCGTCAGCCACAAGCACGGCCCGGTGACGATTCGGGGGGCGGCTGCTTCAGTCGACGTGGAGACCAAGAACGGGGATCTCGACGTGACCCTACAGTCGGTCCCCTCCGACGCGGAGATTGCCCTCAGCACCAAGAACGGCATCGTGACCCTGCGCCTGCCCCCGGACGCCTCCGTCCAGTTAAGCGCTGAGACAAACGCGGGTACCATCCGTACCCAGGGGCTTGCTCTGACGAACCAGGAGTTTATGCCCCGAAATGCGGGCGGGGAGTACGCGGCGCAGTTGGGGACGGGAGACGCGGTTGTCGATCTACACACCGAGAATGGGTCCGTACTCGTTCAGGCGACGGGTACGACGGCGGAGCCGGATACGGCAGCGCTGTCACCGCCCCCGTCGGACACGACGGTAACGCCCCCGTCGGAGTCGGGCCCGTTCCCCGAGGCGGATACGACGACGGTGGATACGATGACGGTGGATACGATGACGAACGATTCGGCGGCCTCCGACACTGTTGGGAGGGGGGCGACGGGGGCCGACACGAGCTCGGAGGAGGGAGACCCCAGTTCGATGAATTGAGTTCCGTGGATAAAGCGTGACCGAGGCTCACGTCGTGTACGAGGCTACGATCTGAGTCCTGCTCTCCGACTTCCTTGTATTCCGTTGCGAGAACTCATGTCTGACGCTCTCGACGACGAGCGCTTCGTGCGGGCCGCCATCGACGAGGCCCGTCGCGCACAGGCGAACGGCAATCCGCCCTTCGGCGCCGTACTGGTTGGGCCCAACGGATCGGTGCTGGGCCGGGCCGCAAACACGGAGGGACGGACCGGAGATTGTACCGAGCACGCCGAGACGAACCTGGTCCGCAGTGCCACCCGTCAGTACGCCCGGGCGACCCCCCTGCGCCATGTGCACGGGAGCGATCTTCTGGGGGCGCATCGGGCGCGTCGCCTTTGGGCTGCGGGCCGAGCGGCTCTACGAAATGAAAGGAGACACGGGCCGACAGCTTCGCCTCTCCTGCCGCGAGGTGCTGTCCCGTGGCAACCATGAGGTGGCGGTGGTGGGGCCCATCCTGGAGGACGAAGCCGCGTCCGTGTTTGAGGAGGGACCTTAATTATGGGGCCGTCGGTCGACTGGGGGTGCGAATGGCGGAGAAGACGTGCGTTTCGTCCGATTGACGGGATCCTGCATGCGTCGTGTGCATGCCAGGCCTACCCCTCACCTATGGGGGATCTACAGGGACGGCAAGGCGTCCCGTCGCTTCGTTCCAAGTGTTCTGGACGGCGCCTCGCTTCTTCAGGCCTGTCGGCCTCCTCCGACGGTCGTCGCGTACGTTGATTTTATTTTCTTCCTATGAGCGATTCATCCTCGCCCGATTCAGGTGCCTCCTCCGACGACGCCGGCTGGTCGGCCGCGACCAAACGGTGGATTGCCCTCGGAGTTGGGACCCTGGTACTGGTCGGGTTGGCCATCCCGAAGATCAGTGACTCGACGTCCTCCGACGAGTCGGGTGGGTCCGACGATGACGCCCCGACGCGTGTCGACGCAACCGTGCTCCGGCCTGGGACGGTAACCGAGCAGATTCAGACGAACGGCACCCTCCGTGCCGACGAATCGGTCGAGCTTGCCGCCGAGGCCGGGGGCAAGATCACGGACATCCGCTTCGAGGAGGGCAGTCGGGTTGAGGAAGGAGAGCTGCTCGTACAGATCAACGACGCGGAGCTTCGGGCCCGGCGCGATCGCCTGGAGCAGGAGTTGCAACTCGCGAGCGATCGCGCTGAGCGTCAGAAGCGGCTCCTGGCCGAAGGCGGAGTGAGCCAGGAAGAGTACGACGCCACAGTGAACGAGCGGGAGGTGTTGAAGGCCGAGTTGTCGCTGGTCGAGGCGCAGATCGAAAAGAAGAAAGTCCGCGCGCCCTTCAGCGGGGTCGTGGGGCTCCGAGAGGTCAGCGAGGGGGCGTACGTATCGCCGGAGACTGCCATCACGACCCTGCAGCGCATCGATCCCATCAAGATCGACTTCGCCGTGTCTGAAAAGTACGCGTCCCGGGTGGAGCCGGGGCAGTCGATCTCGTTCACGGTGCGGAACCAGGAGACGCCGCTTGAGGGAACGGTCTACGCCACCAGCGCCCAGGTGAATGCGGACACGCGCACCCTTCAAGTGCGGGCGCGAGCCCCGAATGCAGAGGGCACGCTTCGCCCCGGAATGTTTGCGGACGTAATGGTGATTCTCGGCACGGTCGACGACGCGGTCGTGGTGCCCTCGTTCGCCGTCGTCCCTACGTTGGACGGACAGCGGGTCTTCGTGGCCGAAAACGGCACGGCACAGCCCCGAAATGTCGCTGTCGGCGCCCGCACAGACTCGACCGTACAGGTCACCGACGGGCTCGCCCTGGGAGATACACTCATCACCTCTGCCATCCAAGACCTCCGGGCCGGGCTCCCCATTCGCGTCGAGGGGCTTGACTGAGCCTCCTCGCGCCTGCATTCACGACCCGGATCGACCGGCTGGCGCCCGCGTCGGCCGCTGTACGCTCTCATCCCACCGTATTCATGAGTCTCTATTCCCTCAGCATTCGACGGCCCGTCCTAGCGACGGTGTTTGCGCTGCTCATCACGATCTTCGGCGCGGTGGCATTCTACTTCTTGGGGGTTCGCGAGTACCCCGCCGTCGACCCCCCCATTATCAGCGTCACGACCTCGTACCGCGGGGCAAATGCCGACGTCATCGACTCGCAGATCACCGAGCCGCTGGAAGAGCAGATCAACGGCATCGACGGGATCCGCACCATCGAGTCCGTCAGCCGGCAGGGGCGATCGACGGTGACCGTGGAGTTTGACCTGGGATCGGACCTCGAACGGGCGGCCAACGACGTGCGGGACCGCGTGAGTCGGGCTCAGCAGCAATTGCCGCCGGACGCCGAGCCCCCGAGCGTGTCGAAGTCCGACGCCAGTGCCCCGCCGATCGTGTTCTTGAACATCGAGTCCGAGACGCGGGGACTGATGGAGCTCACCGAAATTGCGGACAAGCGCTTCAAGGAGCGCCTCCAGACGATTGAGGGCGTGAGCCGCGTGGACATCTGGGGGGAGAAGACCTATTCGATGCGCCTCAACCTCGATCCCCAGCAGCTTGCGGCCTACAACCTTACGCCCCTCGACGTGCGTCGGGCCCTCGACCGATCGAACGTGGAGCTCCCCTCGGGCCGCATTGAGGGCGAGACCATCGAGCTCACGGTCCGGACGGAGAGCCGTCTAGAATCCGTCGAGGACTTCAACGGGCTCATCCTCAAGCAGAGCCCCGACGGGCAGACGGTACGGCTGCGGGACGTGGGCCGGGCCGAGATTGCCCCGCGCAACCAGCGGACGCTTCTCCAGCGCGACGGTACGCCCATGGTTGGAGTGGTCCTTCGGCCACTGCCCGGGGCGAACTACATCGACATCGTCGACGAGTTCTACCAGCGGGTGGATCGGATCAAGGCGGATTTGCCTAGCGACCTGGAGTTGGGGATTGGGTTCGACAACACCGAGCCGATCCGGGACAGCATCAGCGAGGTGCAGCAGACGATCTTCATCGCGTTCCTGCTGGTTGTCTTCATCATCTTCCTGTTCCTCCGCGACTGGCGGTCCACGCTCATTCCGCTCCTGGTGGTGCCCATCGCCCTCATCGGGTCGTTCTTCGTGATGTACGCGATGGGGTTCTCCATCAACGTCCTCACCCTGCTCGCGCTCGTGCTGGCCATCGGGCTCGTGGTGGACGACTCCATTGTGGTCCTGGAGAACATCTACTCCAAAATTGAAGAAGGGAAGGACCCCATCACGGCCGGCCTGGAGGGCACTCGGGAAATCTTCTTTGCCGTCGTCGCCACGTCGGTGTCACTGGTGATTATCTTTGCCCCCATCGTCTTCATGGGCGGGCTCACTGGGCAGCTCTTTGCGGAGTTTGGGCTCGTCATCGCCGGGGCCGTGGCCATTTCCTCGTTTGTGGCGCTCACCCTGGCGCCGATGCTGTCCACGCGCCTGCTGAAGCAGCGGGAGAAGAAGCCGTGGATCTACCGCAAGACCGAGCCCTTTTTCCAGAGCCTCACGGAGGCGTATCGCCGGTCCCTCCAGTCGTTCATGGCGTACCGCTGGATGGCATTCGTGATCATGGGGGTCTGTGCCGTCGGCATTGGGGGCTTCTACTACACGCTTCCGCAGGAGCTGGCCCCGCTCGAAGACCGGAGTCTTCTACGCATCAATTCAACGGCCCGGGAGGGGGCGACCTACGAGTACATGAGTCGGTACGTAGACCAGATGTACGAGGCCCTCAACGAGACCATTCCGGCCCAACATCAGCGCTCAACGATCTCCGTCACCTCCCCGGGCTTCGGGGCGGCCAGCTCGGTAAACTCCGCCTTCATGTTCACGCGCCTCGTGCCCCCCTCCGAGCGCGACGTGTCGCAGATGGAGTACGCCGACAGCCTCCAGGCGGCGATGGGAGCGTTGGATGGGGCGCGTACGTTCGTTTCGCAGGAGCCGACGATCTCGGTCGGTGGCGGCGGGCGGGGCCTGCCGGTGCAGTACGTGCTGCAAACCTCAAGCGTCGACGATCTTCGGGAGGCCCTGCCCACATTCCTGGAGACGGCGCGCCAGCAGGAGGAGCTGGCCTTCGTCGACGTAGACCTGAAGTTCAACAAGCCGGAGCTGCAGGTGGACATCGACCGGGACAAGGCCGACAACATCGGCGTCTCGCCCCTCGACGTTGCCCAAACCCTGCAACTGGCACTGGCCGAGCAGCGGGTGGGCTTCTTTGTGCGGGACGGGGAGCAGCGCGAGATTATCGCG
>PXTG01000034.1:5241-19445 GCA_003023365.1 Bacteroidetes bacterium QH_7_62_13
GCCCCGGGCAACACGATCGAAGACGGCATCACCGCGATGGATCGCGTGGCGGAGGACGTGCTGGGCCCCTCTTTCTCGACCACCCTCACCGGCCAGTCGCGCGACTTCCAGGAGACCTCCAATCAGCTGATCTACGTCTTCGGCCTGGCCCTCCTGCTCATCTACCTCGTACTGGCGGCCCAGTTCGAGAGCTTCCGCGACCCCCTCATTATCCTGTTCACGGTGCCCCTGGCGGTCGCGGGGGCGATGCTGTTCCTCTGGTACTTCAACCAGTCGATCAACATCTTCAGTCAGATCGGCATGGTCATGCTGATCGGCCTCGTCGCGAAGAACGGGATCCTCATCGTCGAGTTCGCCAACCAGCGCAAGGCCGCCGGGCTTTCCATTCGGGAGGCCATCGAGGACGCCGCGGCGGTGCGCTTCCGCCCCATCCTCATGACGGCCCTGTCGACGATTCTGGGAATCCTCCCCATCGCGCTGGCGCTGGGGGCGGGCGCCGAGAGTCGCGTCCCGATGGGCATCGCCGTCGTGGGAGGACTCCTCGTGGGGACGGTGCTGGCGCTGTACGTGATCCCGGCCACTTACACCTACCTCACGAGCGAAGATGCGGGGCCGGTGCTTGCCGGCGACGGGGCTGCCCCGGGCGACGGCCTCCCGGAGGAAGACGTGGCGCCGCAGCAAGAGGTATCGTCCGCGCAGTCCTGAAGCAACCGGATCGGCCGGGAGGCACGTCGGCCCGGCGGGCACGGCGGCTGGTGTCGTGGCGGGCGCACATCACCCCTTTGCATCTGCACGAACACCTCCTCTATGGTTTCCTCACTTCGCCTCATCCTGAACAGTTTCGTCGTGCTCGGCGCGGTCGTCTGGACGTCCTCGGCTCAGGCGCAAGGGGCGGCTCCCCGAGATACGCTGCGCCTCGACGACGCCGTACAACGAGCGCTCGGCGACAATCCCCGGGCGCAAATTGCGCGGCGGGAGACGGACATTGCCGAGAACAACGTCACCCTCGGGAACGCAGGCTTCCTTCCCCGCCTGACCGGACAGGCCGGGTACACGGAAACGATTTCGTCGTCCGACCAAACCTTTCTCTCGGGCGAGACGCAGAGCACCGACGGGGCAAAGTCAACGCAGACCAATGCCGGGGCCGACCTTCGCTGGACCGTGTTCGACGGCCTGCGACCATTCGCCACGTACGACCGCCTCGGGGCGGAGCGGGACCGGCAGGCCGCGGCCACGGAAGAACAGCTGGCGACCCTGACCGCAGACGTGATCGACACCTACTACGACGTGGCCCGGCAGCAGCAACAGCTTGAAGTGTTGCGGGAGGCCGTGTCGATCTCGCGGGAGCGTCTCCGCATTGCCGAGGTACGGCGGGAGGTGGGCTCGGGATCGGACCTGAGTGTGCGCCGGGCACGGGTCGACCTGAATGCCGACTCGGCCGCGGTGCTGCGTCGGGAGACGGAGTTGGCCAACGCCAAAAGCCGACTCAATCGGCTGCTGGGCCGCTCGGCGGACGCCCCGGCCCGATTCGCGGTTTCTTCGACGATTGATGTGGATACGACCCTCGGGTACACCGCCCTCCAGAGCACGGCGTTTCAGAAGAGCCCGGCCCTGGCGCAGGCCCGGCAGGCGCTCCGACGTGCACAGGCCGAACAGCGGGAGGCCCGGGCCGACTTTTTCCCTACAATCGACCTAACCGGGGGGGTTGGGTACTCACAGCTCGACGCGGAGAGTGGATTCGTGCAGCAGAATACCAGTACGGAGTGGTCTTACGGCGTTTCGCTCAGCATCGATTTGTTTGACGGCCTGAACCGGTGGCGGCGGACCCAGAACGCGGAAATTCGCACCACGAACGCCCAACTGGCCGTCGAGGACGTGCGGTCCCGCCTCCGAACTGAGTTGACCAGCGCCTACGAGCGGTATCGGAATCGCCTCCAACTCGTTGCGCTGGAGCGGCAAAACCTTGCCGCCGTCCAGGCGAACGTCGACGTGGCTTTAGAGCAGTTCGAACTGGGCACCATTACGAGCGTGGAGCTCCGGGAGGTGCAGGAACAGTTCATCGAGACGGAGGGCCGGCTTCTTACGGCTCAGTTTGAGGCCAAGCAGGCAGAGGTCGAGCTGCTCCGCCTCAGCGGTCAACTACTCGACCAGGTGGGGGGTGCGGACTAAAGGCGGAGCCCTCAACTGTCGAGGGAGCCCGCGCTCCCCCTTCCGCCGGGGGGCGAGTTGATTAATTCGACCGTAGTGCTTCAGCCGGTTCGACGCGGGCGGCGCGGCGGGCGGGAACGATGCCGGCGAGGAGGCTCACGAGGACCGCCCCTGCCCAGATGACGGAGGCCGCCACGAGGGAGGTGTCGAGGACCGTCACCGATGGTACGCCGAGCGAATCGAGATAGAGGTTTACGCCCCAGTCGATTCCCGCAACCAACAGGCCGCCGACCGTTAGTCCAGCCGCTCCGCCGAGGGCCCCGAGCGCCGCACTCTCCACCACGAACAGGCGCTGAAGGTCGTGGGCGTCGCCCCCGACGGCCATCATGATGCCGATTTCTCGGGTCCGCTCCCGCACGTTCATCATCACCGTGTTGGCGATCCCGATGACGGCGACCAGGAGGGCAATGGTGCCGATGATGCCGAGGGCCAGGTCCAACACGAGGAAAAGCGTATCGAGGCGGTTGTACTGTTCACGGAAGCTCGTCGTGTAGACCCCCATGTTCTCCACGCGGCGGCGGATGGTGGCGGGATTGGCATCGTCCCGGAGCTGGACGCGGACGGCGGCGTAGCCGTCCTGAGTGCGCGAATGACGGAACAGAAGGTCGAGGGTAGAGAAGAACGGGACCTTGTTCAGGCCGCGTCCAAAGTCCATCGGTACCAGAACCCGGAGTAGGCCCGAGAGGGGCTGCTGCGACTCGTTGAGCAGGCCCGCCACGCGCACGTCGTACGGCCGCTGGCCCATGGGGAGGGTGCGGAGGCCGCCGCTAAAGAGGTCCGCCATGTTGCGCAGCTTATAGAAATTGAGCGAGGCGGTCACGAGGTCGAGGGTGTCGCCCACCGCCGCCCCGACCGGGGAGTAGCCCAGACGCTCGGCCATTGACGGACTGATGAGAACGGCGGCCTCGTCGGGGCTCGAAAAAAAGCGGCCCTGGCGGGGGTGGTAGGAGGGGATCTCGCGGAAGGCCATGGGAATGCCCTCGGCGGTTACGACCAGGGTGTGACTCTCGCTTTGGAGCTTAGCGGGAAACTGCATCTCCGGGTAGGCCGCGAGGACCCCATCGAGGGCGTCGATATTCCGCACGAGACTGTCCGTGAGCGGCACGCGGTCGGAGTTGGGGCGGAGGGAATCGATCGGGAGGGCCCCCGGCTGTCGCGACCGGGTCATTGCCGGGATGGGGTGGGACGTGACGCGCAGCGTATTCTGGAGCTTGAGGGCGTTAAATTCCCGCTCCGCGTTCTGTTCGAGCCCGGAGCCGTACGCCAGCAGCGTAAGCAGCGCCGCGACCCCGATCGCCACGCCGACGCCCGTCAGCAGGCTGCGTGTACCGTTTCGCCACAGGTTGTCCCAGGCCAGCCGCAGGAGATCAGGAAGCCGCATGCCCGTTGGGAAAGAGAGGATACGTGAAGCCGAACGCACAGCGGGAATCGGCGTCGTCTATTTCGCTGCGCGTCCATCCGCGTGCAGTCAGATCCGACACGTCCGGATGGTCGTGATGATAACGCCCCGTGCGCCGAGGTCGGAGAGGTCTTCCATGATTTGGTTGGCGTCCTCGCGCTGAACCATCGCCTTGACGGCAACCCATCCCTCTTTGCTGAGGGGCGAGACGGTGGGCGATTCGATCCCGGGCGTAATCTCGCGGGCCTCCGGCAGTCGATCTTCGGGGAGGTCGTACTCCACGACGACGTACTCCCGGGCCACGAGAATCCCTTTCACCCGTTGGGCAAAGAGTTGAGCTTCCTCTCGTTGAGCGGTTTCTCCGTTTTGGGCGACGAGAACGGCCTGGGAGTGGAGGATCGGGGCCCCCGTGGTCTTGAGGCCGGCCTCGTCGATCGTGCGGCCCGTCTGAACCACATCGGCGATGACGTCGGCCACACCGAGTTGAATCGAAATTTCGACGGCTCCGTCGAGCTTCACAACCTGGGCGTCGACGCCGCGCCGTCGAAGGTCTTTCCGCACGAGGTCGTCGTAGGACGTAGCAATGCGGGTGTCGCTCGTGAACTCGTCCGGCGTCAGGTCACTGGCTTTGGGAACGGCGTAGCAGAAGCGAGCCTTTCCGAAGCCAAGGTCCATAATGTGTTCGACGTCGGCCCCGCTGTCATGGGTGAGATCGAGGCCGGTAATGCCGAGCTCGATGATGCCCTTGCTTACGTACGTCGCGATGTCTCGGGGACGGAGAAAGACAAACTCAACGTTGTTCTCGTTATCGCGAACCGAGAGCTCGCGGCCCCGACGGCGGCAGTGGTAGCCAGCCTCCTCGGCCAGCTCTGCGGCTCCATCCGAGAGAGCGCCTTTATTGGGGAGGGCAATCTGTAGCATCGAATGGGAAGGTGGGTGGTTGAGTAAAGGTGGCTGCGTGCCCGTCTTTACCGGACGAGATGGAGGGGGTCGGAGTATATGGGAGAGTCGACGTGCCCGCCTCCACCCCCCGTCCGCTGGGTTACAGGTGCTCGTAGACGTCCTCAAGGTCCAGGTCTCGGGCAATCATCATGACCTGAAGGTGGTACAAGAGTTGTGAAATTTCTTCGGCCGTGCGTTCGGACGATTCGTGTTCGGCGGCCATCCATACCTCGCCGGCCTCCTCCAGAATCTTTTTGCCGATGGCGTGGGGTCCGTCGTTGACAGCCTTAACGGTGCCCGAATCTGGATCCTGTCGGGCGACCTTTTCCTGTAGTTCGGCGAAGAGTTCTTCAAAGCGTTTCATGGAAGGCATGGGACGGACCAGTAGGCTGTGATGATAGCATAGGGAAGACGCCGCCCGGGCGAAACGACACACGCCGTGATTTTTGGAGAATTCAGGTTGGGGCTGCGCGAACCCCGTCTCGTAGGTGGAGGATACGGTCAGCGTGATGCTCGATTTCGCCGACGTGATGCGTCGCCACCAGCACCGTGCGGTCCTGCTCTCGGTGCACGCGGGCGAGCAAGTCGATAATTTTGGACCCGGTCTCGGCGTCGAGGTTACCGGTCGGCTCGTCGGCCAGCAAGAGGGGGGGATCCCCGACTAGCGCTCGGGCCGTCGCTACGCGTTGCTGTTCGCCGCCGGAAAGTTCTGCGGGCCGGTGCTCCAGGCGGCGACCGAGACCGACTTTTTTCAGGATGGCGGCTGCCCGGCTCGTGCGTTCGTTGGGGGGCACGCCGCTCAGGAGGAGGGGGAGCGCCACATTCTCCCGGGCAGTCATCGTGGGGACGAGGTGAAACTGCTGGAAGACCAGTCCCACCATCGAACGTCGGTACCGGGTACGCCCCGAGGCGTCGAGATCGTTGAGGACACAGTCGTCCACACGAATAGTACCTTCCGAGGGGTGATTCAGGCCGGCAAGAAGGTGAAGAACGGTCGATTTGCCCGATCCACTGGGACCTTCGATTCCCACAAAGCGGCCTTGAGAAATGGTCAACGAAAGGCCCTTGAGTGCGTGCACGGGCACCCCTCCGCGCCGGTACGTTTTCGTGACGCCCTTCGTGGCAATGAAGGGGAGAGACGAAGATCCATTCGTGTCGGCGGTGGCCATGTCGACCATTTATTTCAACGTAGAAAGTAGAAGCAATTCAACTTCAAAAGAAACTGTCAGTTTGGGGGGCACTATCTGACGTGCCAGTTGGGGAAGGTAGGCGGAACTCGAAATGTCGAGTGAGTACAACTACCATTGCCATTGCAGCCTGTTCGTTTTGGGGTTTGTAAGTTGACTTCTTATCATTGGATTCCTTATCGACCAAACTGAAGCCGACGGATTACGCCCATGACCAACGCGCTTTCACTCAAGACCACCTATTCTGCCCTCGTCGATCGTCTCCGCGAAGAGAACGCATCGGCACTCTTGCAGGTGGCGGGAGTTGTAGGTTTCGCTCTAATTACGGCTCTTTGTGCACAGGTCAACTTCCGCGTTTATCTGTGGGAAGTACCCATCACCTTGCAAACAGCGGGCGTGTACGCGAGTGGCTTGTATCTGGGATGGCGCAATGGTCTGCTCGCCCAGCTTCTCTACCTCGTTCTCGGGCTTTTCCTCCCCGTCTACGTTGGTGACGGGTATGGACCGAGCTATCTGTTCGGGGCCACCACAGCGGGGTACTTGCTCTCCTATCCCGTAGCCGCGGCCGTGATCGGGACGCTCTCGAAGCGGTGGAAGACGTTTTCGGGAAGCACGCTGGCCATGTTGCTCGGGGCGGCCGTCGTGTTTACCGGAGGGGTCATCTGGCTGCACTACGTAGCCGGCCACGGTACCTGGATGGAGTCTATCGACAAAGGCTTTCTCCGGTTTGTTGTGATCGACGTGCTCAAAGTCGTAGGCGTGGGACTGCTCTACTCCGCAACCCGGGCACTTGGGGGCACAACGAAATGAGAGGCAGTAGAAATGTACGGATTTTTCTTCCAATCGGAGGGGGCCCCGTTTAGTCTGCGGGTTGGGCGGCCCTCTGATGATCAGGCACGGGTTTTGTTCATCTGGTGACCCATGCAGGGTGTTTTTGCTCGGTCATCCTGTAGCCGCCTCGTTCTCCTGATGCATTTTCCATCGAGGTAAGTGTGATGCGTCGTTCGTCGTTCCCTCCGAAGCTCCAAAAGTTCGTCGATACGGTCGAAGACAAGGCCCAGGTTGCGGGACACTCCGCAAGCCTCGCCCGCATCTTCGGGGCATGGGCTGCCTGCTTCGTTCGGTTCTGCACCGTCCATGACCGTTCGTGGCGCGGAGCGCGGCATGTCCCCGCCTTTCTGAATTACCTCGGGCGTCGAGATGATGTCGATGACGCCTCGCGCAAGCACGCGGCGAAGGCGATGGCGTTTCTGTTCGAGCGACTCTTGAAGACAGACGTCAGCGGCGCATCCTGGCACCCGGATCAGCAATCCACAACGAAAACGGAGAGCAAAGCGGCCGAGTCGACGTCGAACGACGAGGGGGCGGAGAAGGAGGGAGAGCAGAGCACCCTGCTTACGCGTCTTCTCTTTCACACCTCGCTTCCAATAAACGAGGCACTGGACCTCTGCGCCGGAGATGTCGATTTGGACGCAGGACTTATCTACGTCAGTGACCCGATGGGTACGCCGAAGCAGATTATCGAATTACCCGACACGCTTCACGATCCGCTTCGCCGTCACCTCGAGCGGCTGCGGGAGGAGCATGGTCGACGCTACTTCGACGCCCCTCTTTTCCAGGCCCGTGCGATTCAGGGACGTGTGAGTGAGGACGAAGCGTCTGACGTCGACACGGACGGAAAGGAATCCGATCCCGTCCCCGCAGCCGACCCTTCCGACGAAGAGGATCGGCCCGCTTCTCTGTGGGGGTACGCAAACGATTCCTAATCCTTGAGGGGTGTGGAGGCAGGGGGAAGTGGAGCAGTGGATCCCCCGACGGTTCCTTCGTCCGGATCGTCTCGTCATTTCCGGTACACGTCCGCTGTGAGGCGGACAATCGAACTCGGGGGTTCTGCCGGGCGGAGGTAATTGTCCCCCACGATGAATAGGGAGCCTACGCGGGACCGCCGAAACGTTCGCTGAGTAGAGGGCCGGGAGTGTCCCCGAACATCAAGTACCTTCGGCGTGAGAACGCTACAGGTCGTCGAGGTCGACTTTTTCTTTGACGGCCTTGTAGGTCTCCCAGGAAATGAGCACCGCGTGTGGCTCGTTGTTTTTCTGGATGAGCACCCCGCTCTTCGTATTCCGGACGTGGTCAATGAGGTCGGATGTCCCGGAGCGCAGCTCAGTGATGGTGGCAACGGAGTCTACGCCTTCAGTGTCGTACATCTCGTGATGTTGTGGTTTGTTGGCAGAATGGCGTAGTGGTACTGTCGGAGGCAGGGAAATCATCTATAACGTAATCTATAGCATAAACCGTATAATTATTGGCGTTTTTCTGTCTTTGGATTCCTCGGTATTTAGAGGCGACGTAATATTTTTTGGAAGTAGACTGACTGTCACAGGGAAAGAGCCAACTGCGGAAGCCATCTTCCTTTCTACCGCGATTCTTTGAGGAAATTTGTAGGCAAGTCTCTGCCCCCATTGCCACCTACGGGACGCTCATGCGGGCATTCGGGCCGCTTGAAGAGTTGGGAATTGCGGGTCGAATTGTCTCTGCGAGACGGTGCCGCCGGAACGGGCAGGTCTACGACCTCGGCTCATATCCCGGTGCGGTACCGGGAACCGGAATCGCTCATGGGGACCGCTACCGAATCCGCGTTCCACGGGGGGCGGTGAGTTGATCGCTACGAGGGACATACTCCTGAGCGAGAAGAGGCGTCTCTTTGTATTCGACGACCGGTTCCGTCACAGGAGGCCGACGACCGGCCGAGTAAACGTCCGCGAGTCCCGTCCGGAGACTGGACCCGGTACGTTCGGAAGGGGAGAGATCAGTCCTGAGAACGATTCCGTACGCTATGGGTCTCTCTGCCGGTGCGGGACCCACGCTTGAGAGGCGCCAGACGGTGGGCCTCGATGACTGGGGACGTCGACGAGCGCGAGACGGAGACGGGGAAGGAGGTCCCGCACGAGTCTCAGGGACAAACGAAAGACGTGAGAAAAGCAGGCCCGGCAGGATTCGAACCCGCGACACTCGGCTCCGAAGGCCGATGCTCTGTCCAACTGAGCTACGGGCCTGTGATCACAATGAGGTACGTGCGGAGGCAGGGTTGGATTCAATGTATTGGTGGAGTCCGCGTGAACTGGTGCGTAGACCGTGGGGGCAAGGGGCTTGAGCTTCTTAGAGGGCGCCGGGGACGAGAAGGGTAGCCACAAGGCCCGACAGCACGATGCCGTCGAACGTGCCGGCGCCGCCTAAACTGGCCATGCCCGTTCCGATGTCCGCGATGTCGTCGAGGTGCAGGAAGTCGGCCCCAATGAGGGGCCCGAGGACCCCGGCCATGAAGGCAACGGGGGGAGCCCATTCGGGGGCTAAAACGAGTCCAGAGAGGGCAGCGACCCCGGCGGGGACGAGGGGAGGCATGGTAATCCCGACATTCTGGACGGGGCGGGCGACGTAGTAGCAGATGGCTACATTAATTGCGAGGGCGGTGCCGGCCGCCGGTAGGACGGACGGAGCTTCCGCAGCAAGACGGGCGGCCTGGTATCCGGCCAGGGCCGTTGGGAGTAGACAGCCGCCCACGTTCACGGCAACCACGGTGTAGGTCCGCTGTTGTACCGCACGAGAAAACAGTCTGTGCAGACCGAGGAGGCGGTTGGGAAGGTGCTCGACCGTGGTGCTTCGTTCGATTTGTGCGACGGGTACGTTGACGACACTGCCGAGGAAGATGCCAAAGGCTGCAAGGAGCGAACTCGTGGGACCGAGGCCCAGCTTGCCCAGGGCCGCGAGCATCGCGTTCGCCAGGACGAATGGAAGCAAGAGCAACGCTCCAAAAACGACGAGTGACAGGCAGCCGGGGGGAGCCGATCGCATTGGCGAGGCTGGGTCAAGGCAGGGGGCGAAGCGAAGAGCGGTTGCGCGGACCGTTAGGTGTCTGACGGCAACGGTCTGATTTGGACACTATCGATTTCAATGCGGGACACGAGTTCGAGAGCATCGTTCGCTCGGAGTTGTGGGTACAGGTGCATCCGATCGGTCGAGAGCGTGTCGGAGGTGTAGTTCAGGTAGTCGGCGACGCGGACACCGTTGATTCGGCGCACATTGTAGGCCTCGCGAAAACGGGTGCCCGTGTCCGTATCGTCCGGTGCGAGGCCAAAGGCGTAGGACAGGTACTCCATGGCGTAGGTGTCCGTGCGGAACCAGTACACGAATACATCCTGCCAGTCTTGGCCCCCGCCTTCTTGCTGGAAGGTCACCTGCACACGGTGATACGGCGTTCCGTCGAGGGTATCTCGCCCCTGATACTCGGGTTGGACGGCCGGGTCCTGAAGCGGGTAGGGGAGAAGGGCGAAGTAGGACACGGAGTTTACGGTCGTCCGTACCGAGCCCCGTTCCTCATCCGACAGGGAGACGGTATCTCCCGCTACCACCCGATACACCCCCTCATTCGTGAGTCCTTCCCTGACCGTCCGCTCCAACGAATCGGTATAAGTCCGGCGGTAGTGAAAGCGCCCCTCGTTGTGTCGGAGCCGATACTGATCGCCTCGAAAGTGAAAAGAGACAACGGCCTGGTCGAGCAGGTCTCCCCCATGCGCCGCAATCGCGCTGTCCACGACGGCCGGGCCCGACGGGGATCCCGACGCCGAATCGTCGGCGGGTTGGCATGCACTGAGTAGGAGGAGGGTAGCGATTGCTGTGGCGAGAATTGAGCGCATACGGGAGATTTCAGCAGGTGGGGAGAACGCAAGCCGGTAACGATTCGGTACGGGTGCTACATCCCAGACGTCCAGGATTTGATCTGGCTCCTGAGGTCGTCCACCCCATCCGGCCTCTCGTCCATATTCTCTGCCTCGGAGAGAGCCCTGTTGGCCGTTTCAACAGCTTCGTCAAATTGGGACCGTTTGGCCAAGACGTAGGCCTTCAGACGGAGGTTCTGGAACGTTTCCTTCCGGTCAATGGATCGGTTCACCCAGGCGAGGGCCTCCTCGAGCAGTACCTCATTGTCGAGGGCATAGCCTACATACTGGAGCGGAGTTCGCCAGTCATTGGTTTGCGTCGTCCGTTGTTCGGCCTTCTTCCGGAGGAGGGTCGTCGTGTTTACGGAGATCTCGAACGGAACGCGGGTCTCATTCCAGTGAAGAACCGCCGTGGCGGTACTGTCTGTGAGGGGGTGGAAGGCGAACGTCAATCGCTCTCGCTTGGGGGCCGATTCCGGTTCGACTTGGACTCGCAGGATGTCATTGTCCGAATCGTAGTTGTAGGCCCCCCACTGGTCCGCCGTCTGGTTGAAAATGAGCGTCCATTGATCGGGCCCCGGGATGGTGAAGAAGCCGTAGGTGCCCGCGTCCAGAGATTTTCCTTCGATCCGAACGGGCGTGGAGAAGGAAATAGTGGTTGCCTCGTTGGCCCCTGTACGCCACCCCTCCCCGAAAGGAACGAGGTCCCCAAAGATCTCGCGGTCTCGGACGCCGGGGCGGCCGTAGTGAACCTCCACGGTCGTGACGCCAACCGTCTGACTCACCGAAGCGTTGGGGCTAACCCTTGGAACGGTGTTTCCACGATCTTGGGCCTGGAGGGGGACTGCACCGAGAAAGCAAAACAGTCCACAAAGAAATCCGAGACCGGCGGAGCGAGTACAGGAGAGCATAAGAGTCGTCAATGCCGAGAAAGAAGAAGGGGGAGTTCGTATAATCATCTACACGCGACTGAAATGCAACGTGGAACGGGGGAAGGAAGAGAAACGCCGAAGAGAGTCACTACGGACTGACCCGGTCGACCGAGCGAACGGAAAGGAAAATCCTCACCTCGAACCAGGAGATGATACAGTGGGGGTTAAGATAGAGTTGAGGGTTTGGTAAGAAAAAAACGTTGTCACCCAGGTCGCTCCTTCTTATCATACCGAGTCGCCAGAATTGACGTGCGAATTACTGAGACCCGCGGTGCGTTTGTCTACCTGGTTGGGGCTTTTGATCGTAGGGGCGTTCATCGGGCTTTCGTGCTCGGGACCGGAGACGTCCAATTCAGTCGAGACGGCCTCCCGCCTGTACCACGTTCAGCTCGATCAGACGAAAAAGAAGAAAAGGGCTGATCGGATAATCGGGCAAGCCATAGATTGGTGGAATGAGCACGCAGCCTCCGTGGGCCCCCGCCCTGCGACGACGGAGGAGCCGCCCGTTCACGTTATGTGGCGGGCACCGCTGTACCGCATCCGGCTTGGACCGTTTGCCTCTCGGGCGGACGCCGACTCGGTCTTGGCCGTCGCCCAACAGCGCTTCCCCGAGGCCTTCGTGCGCCCCGAACGGAGGTCGTCGGATCCATAGTGACCGCCCCCCTTTGCCTCGACGTTTGTCTTCACGCCGAGATTGATTCGAATCCATGGATATCGCTCTCGCCCAGCAGTTTCTCATTGAAGAGTCCTCCGAAGCGCTTCAGCAAGGGCTCAACACCATCAAGGAGGCCGCCACCGCTGGGGCGGACCTCGTCATTCTTCCGGAGCTCTCCTTCTCGCCGTTCTACCCGCGTGTGCCGGTCGAGGAACGGGAGGAGGATGTGCTCGACCTGGCCGAACCGATCCCGGGACCCACGACGGAGGCGGTCGCCGAGATCGCAGAAGAGTACGGGGTCGTCGTGGTCTTCAACCTGCTGGAGCGGGACGGCGACCAAACGTACGACACCTCCCCCGTCATCGACGCCGACGGCACGGTGCTCGGGTGCACGCGCATGCTGCACGTCACCGAGTACGAGAACTTCCACGAACAAGGGTACTATACGCCCGGGGATACCGGCGCGCCGGTGTACGACACGGAGGCTGGTCGGGTTGGGGTAGCAATTTGTTACGACCGGCACTTCCCGGAATATCTACGAGCCCTCGCGTTGCAGGACGCCGAAGTCGTCGCGATCCCCCAGGCCGGCACGGCGGGGGAGTGGACGGATGGAATGTACGAGTCCGAGATCCAGGTGGCCTCTTTCCAGCACGGCTTTTTTGCGGCGATGGCCAACCGGGTGGGACAGGAGAGGAATCTTCTCTTTGAGGGACGTTCTTTGATCACCGACCCCTCCGGACGCATCGTGGCGCAGGCCCCGTCCGGGCAGGCGATCATTCTCATGGCTTCGATCGATCTGGATAAGTGTGAGGACGCCCCGGCCCGGAAACTCTTCCTTCGGCACCGCCGACCGGATCAGTATGAGCAAGGCGCGGTCACCCTCAGCGGCTCGGTCCCGGCCAACCAAGAGGCGCTTTCCCAAGTTGAGGCCGAAGCGGAGGAGGCTGAGTAACACGCCGTCTCCTGTCCCGACGGGAGGCGTCAGAAGCTGTTTGATGGATGGATGAGAACGCTGAGACACAGTGGTCGACGTTGCACAATGGCGCTCAAATGGGCCTTGTAGGGGGGCCGAGCGAGAGCGAGGTCATGCCCCTGGTGAACGACCGGCCGAATGCAGAAGCCATTTTGCGCCCGGAACGCAGTGATCGAGTCGTTCACGGACTGTACGAAATCCACCGGACTGGCCTCGGACAATCCGCCAAACAGCTTCCCAACCGGTAGCGAGGCTAGAAGGCGCCGACGAGCCGATTGGCGAACATAAGGCCCAGCAGCACGAGCCAGAGAAGGTGGCCCACACCCGTGCCGATGGCGACCCGCGTCTTGGCACTGTCGGCGGCGTCCGCTCCCGCGTCGGCACGCCCAGTCGCGTGGGCCAGAAGCGTGCTCCACCCCGGCCGGATCACGAAGAGTTGGTCGAGCGTGAGCAGAACGATGAGGGTGATCGACGTATGGTAGACGGGGCCGTACACGTTAAAGTGACCGCCCGCAACGAAGGCCCCGATCGAAAAGACGAGGGTGAGAACGATGAAGATGTTCATGAGCCAGACGGATTGCTGCCCATCCTCGGCCAGCGTGGCCTGGGCCTCTCCGTCCAGTGATAGAACCGTACGGGCCTGACCGGCGAGGCGCAGTCCGAGGCCGAACCAGGCCGCGGCCGTGATGATGTGAAGAATCACGAGGATCCATTTGAGAAGCATGGGTGCGCGTCGGTTGGGGGAAGAAAATGCTGAGTCCTCTCACGAACGACGCCGCGTAGAGTTTGCCCTGTGTCGACTCGTCGCCGCAAAGTGATTGTGAACGACAAACGGGAGGCACCGACGGCTCGGGCTGGGAGGACTACCGGAAAACGCCGATGATCGACAACGGAAAGTCTGCAGAACCATGGAGGTCGGCACGCTCGGACGCGGACTCCTTTACGTGGGACTGGGGTTGGTAGGGATTGGGGGGCTCGTTCTGGCGCTGGGGCAGGTGCTCGACCTGGGCAATTTGCCCGGAGATTTCGTCTACCGGGGCGATAACGTGCAGGTCTACGCTCCGATCGGAACGATGATCGTGCTGAGTATCGTCCTCACCGTATTGGTAAACCTCGTGCTTCGGCTCCTTCGGTGAAGGCGACCCGTGGGAGCCGAATGTATATAGATCGTTGGGCACATTGAAGGATGTCGG